>DATNBG010000532.1:0-5364 GCA_035572075.1 Roseiarcus sp.
GCAGCGCCTCCTTGTCGGTCGCGGCGAGATAGGTCACCCGGCCCACGTCGTTGAGCCAGGAGTGCTCGGGGCCAACGCCCGGGTAGTCGAGCCCGGCGGAGATCGAATGGCCTTCGAGAATCTGGCCGTCGTCGGTTTGCAGGAGATAGGTGCGGTTGCCGTGCAGCACGCCCGGGCGCCCGCCATTGATCGAAGCGGCGTGGCCGCCCGGAACGTCGAGCCCGTGACCGGCCGCCTCGACCCCGAACATCTCGATGCTTGGCTCGTCGAGGAAGGGGTGAAAGAGGCCGATGGCGTTCGAGCCGCCGCCGATGCAGGCGATGAGGCTGTCCGGCAGACGGCCCTCGGCTTCCAGCATCTGCGAGCGCGTCTCCTCGCCGATCACGCACTGGAAGTCGCGCACCATGCTCGGATAGGGATGAGGGCCCGCTACGGTGCCGATGCAATAATAGGTCGAGCGCACGTTGGTGACCCAGTCGCGCAAAGCCTCGTTCATCGCGTCCTTGAGGGTGCGCGCGCCCTGCTCGACGGGCCGCACTTCCGCGCCCAGCATCTTCATGCGGAACACGTTCGGCTTCTGCCGCTCGACATCGACCGCGCCCATGTAGACGACGCAGTCGAGGCCGAAACGGGCGCAGGCGGTCGCGGTCGCGACGCCGTGCTGGCCGGCGCCGGTTTCGGCGATGATCCGCTTCTTTCCCATCCGGCGGGCGAGCAGGATCTGGCCAAGCACGTTGTTGACCTTGTGCGCGCCGGTGTGGTTGAGCTCCTCGCGCTTGAAATAGACCCTGGCGCCGCCGAGTTCATGGGTCAGCCGTTCGGCGAAATAGAGCGGGCTCGGGCGCCCGACATAATGCTTGAGCAGGGCGTTGAGCTCGGCCTTGAACTTGGGATCGGCCTTCGCCTCCTCGTAAGCCTGTTCGAGCTCGAGGATCAGCGGCATCAGCGTCTCGGGGACGAAGCGTCCGCCATAGATGCCGAAGCGGCCGCGCTCGTTGGGGCCCGCGCGATAGGAATTGGGCTTCTCGAGCTTGCTCATCTCATCCACTTCCTCGGCGGCGCTCGCGAACGCGCGCTTAGCCCACTTCCTCGGCCGCACGCGCGAACGCGCGCCTGGCGGCGGCGACGAACGCCCTGATCCTGGCCTCGTCCTTGACGCCCGGCGCGCTCTCGACGCCTGAGGAGACGTCGACGCCTTTGGCGCCGCTCAGCGCGATCGCTTCGGCTACATTGCCGGGGTCGAGCCCGCCGGAGAGAAGCCATGGGATGCGCGGACGAAAGTCCCGCGCAAGGCGCCAGTCGAACGGGCGGCCGTTGCCGCCCGGCAGCGCCGCGTCCCTCGGCGGCTTGGCGTCGATCAGCATGAGGTCGGCGACGCTCTCGTAAGGATCGGCCTGAGCGAAATCCTCGCCGGCGGCGACCCCGATCGCCTTCATCGTCGGGCGCGCGCAGAGCTCGCTTATTTGTTTCGCTCGCGCCGGCGTTTCGCTCCCATGCAATTGCATGAGGTCGGGAGCGAGCGTGTCGACGATGCGCTTGAGCGTTTCGTCGCCGGCGTCGACGCTCAGCGCGACGATCTTCGCCCGTCCTCGGGCGCGCTGCCCAAGGGCGCGCGCGGTCTCCCAGTCGACGTGGCGCGGACTTTTGGGAAAGAACACGAAGCCGACCGTGCCGGCGCCCGCGTCGAGCGCGGCTTCCAGCGCGGCGGCCGTGGAAAGGCCGCAGATTTTAATGACCGGCGTCATGCGGCGCTTCTTTCGGTCAAAGGGACGCGGCTGTCAAAGGGCTGCGACAGATGGGCGCCCGGCGGGACCAGCCCGTCCCGCGCCCCCATCGCCGCGAGCCGGCTCAGGGCGGACGACGCTCTCCGCCGCCGCCCGAACGTGGGTCGCTTGGGGTCAGATCCGGCCGGGAAAGACGCTTTGCAGAACCGGGACGAACTTTTGCGCCAGCGCAAGGAAGCCGGCCGAATAAGGATGGATCTCGTTCGCCCACCCCAGCGGCTGCGACGAATCGCGGGTGAGCGTGCCTCTCGTGTCGACGAGGTAGTACTTGTTTTTCTTCACGCTCGCGAGCCCGTTCAGCATGGCGTAGAGGCGGTCGATGGCGTTCTGAACGATGGTGAGCCCTTGCGCGTAGTCATAGTGGGCGAAATTGAGCGGGGGCTGTAGCCAGGGACCCTGGAAGAAGACCCCCATCCCGTTCGGTATCGCGTAATCGTAGCAATGGCCGAAGATCGGCGTGTCCGGGGCATAGAGATTGCGAAAGTCGAACAGCGCCTGATACGACGCCTCGACGGAATCGACGGCCCCCTGGATCCGGCTCGACAAACCGCCGCCGAAATAGTCCAGATAAATGATGAACTGGTCGCCGACGACGTCATCACCGCCGCCGGAGACGAGGATTGCATCCGGACTCCCGTTCACCCATTGTGAGGAGTCGGCGAGATCGCTGACATATTGCATCTGGTCGGCCAGCCCCATGGTCGTGGTCATCGGGTTGCCATGGACCGCGAGCGAGAGACCGATCGGGTGCGGATTTCCGATCGTTTTGAGCTTCGCGACAATATCCTGGTTGGGCCAGGGAATGCCGTAGTCGTTGAGCGGATAGTCGAACCACGAGTCGCCGATCGCCAGAAAGTCTAACGGCTGCTTCGCGGCCTTGAGCTTGTTCGCCTTGCGATACCGCCGCCGCGCGTTGATCGTATGGACCTTGACCCGGTGCTCTCGCGCCCGTTTGCCATATTCGTCCTCGACTTGCTGCCGCAACTGGGCTTTGAGCTTCGCGCGTTCGGCAAAATCCATGGTTCGCCCTCCCTGAAGATGGCCGGCTCCGCCAACTGGCTTCTTTTGCGGTCGGCGACCGGTCCAGCGTTGACCCCCCTATCGACTGCGAGGCGATTGCGCTGTGAGCCGGATCACAGCGCCCAAGCGCGCTTAAAACGAGCTCCCTCATGGCCCCGCCGGAGCGACGGCCGGGCCAAGGTCGCGCTCGATCGCCTCGATCTCGCCTTGCGCCGCCGACCGCATCTTGGCTTCCGCGCCGCGGTAAAGGGCGACGATGCGCCGGCCCTGGTCGGTCAGCGCCGCGCCGCCGCCTTTTGAGCCGCCGTGATGCGCGGCGACCAGGGGTTCGGCGAAAAGCTGGTTCAGTTCGTCGACCAGGAGCCAGGCGCGGCGGTACGACATGGCGTGGGCGCGGCCGGCGGCCGAGATCGATCCGGTTTTCTCGATCGATTCCAGAAGCGCGATCTTGCCCGCGCCGAGGCGCCGGCCGGCCTCGAAATCAAGCCGGATCGTCAGCCGTGTCGCCATCGCTCCCCTCGCTGATCAGCGCCGATTCCTAATTCGCGTGAGCGAACTCCCAATAGAGCTTGCGCGCGCGACGGAAGAACGGGCCGGGCTGAAGATCGCGCCCCTCGATGCGATTGACCGGCGTCACCTTGCTGTAGTTGCCGACCACGAAGATCTCGTCCGCTTGATCGAAATCGGCGAAGCCCAGGGTCGCCTCGCGCGCGTCGACCCCGTCTTCGCGCAGAAGCGCGAGCACGCGGCGCCGGGTGACGCCGCTGAGGAACGTCCCATTGGCGATTGGCGTCATCACGACGCCATCCTTGGCGATGAACACGTTCGCGGTCGCCAGCTCCGCCACATTGCCCAGCATGTCGCACATGAGGCAATTGTCAAAGCCGCGTGCGCGCGCCTCGATCAGCGCGCGCCCGTTGTTGGGATAGAGGCAGCCCGCCTTGGCGTCGATCGGCATCGTCACGGCGAGCGGCTTGGCGAATGGGGAGCGGGTGATCGATGCGCCTGTCGGCTGAGGCAACGGCGCCTCGTAGATGCAGAAACAGAAGCGGGTCGAATCCGGGTCCGGCGGCACCGAGATCGCGCCGCCCTGTTCGGGCCAATACATGGGGCGCAGATAGAGTTCGGCGCCAGGAGCGAATTTCTTGATCCCCTCCCTCGCGATCTCCAGCATCGCCTCGAGGCTCATCGTCGGCCTGAGATTCATGGCCTTGGCCGACCGATTGAGACGCGCGCAATGCTGGTCGAGGTCGGGCGTCACCCCCTCGAAGGCGCGGGCGCCGTCGAACACGCTCGAGCCCAGCCAGAAGGCGTGGGTGCGGGGGCCGGCGATCGGATGGTTGCCCTCGAGCCATTGGCCATCGAGAAAGGTGAAGGTTTGCGACCAGGCGGACATCGGCTGATTGATCCTTGGAAAAAGGTCAGGCGGAAGTCTATTTGGGTTCGGGCGGCCGACGCCAGCGCGAAAAAGGGCCCGATCAGTCGAGCGGCGTCACCTCCGAGGCGTCGGCATGAAGCCGCCCCGCCGCTTCGCCGACCTTGACCCCCGCGATCATGAGGTCGGGCGCGATTTCGGCCAGCGGGACCAAAACGAACGCGCGGCGGAACAATTCCGGATGGGGCAGCGTCAGCCGTTCGGTCTTGAGCGAAACCTCGTCATAGGCGATGAGGTCGATGTCGATGACCCGCGGCCCCCATCGCTCCGCGGGCTTCCGGCCGAGCCCGACCTCGAGCCCCTTGAGGCGTTCGAGCAGCGCCTCGGGCTTGAGGGTCGTTCGGGCGAGCGCGCAGGCGTTGACGAACCAGTCCTGGTCGGTCTTTCCCCAGGGGGCGGTGCGGTAGAAGCGGGAGACGGCGGCGAGTTCGATCTGAGGCTCGCTCGCCAGCGCGCGCAAAGCCCGGCGCAGGCTCAAAACCTTGTCGCCGACATTGCCGCCAAGCGCGAGCACGATACGCGCTTTTCCACCGTCCTCCGCGGCCGGCGAAGGCGCAGCGGCGCGCTTGAGCGCCGCGAACACCGCGAGCGCGTCGCGGTTTTCGGCGACGTCATGCACCCGCAGCACCGAAGCCCCGCGCATCAGCGCGATCGTGTTCGCGGCGAGCGTGCCCGCGAGGCGCTGGTCAACCTCGACGCCAAGGATCCTGCCGAGGAACGACTTGCGGGAAAGGCCGACCAGGATCGGCGCGCCGAGCCCAAGGAAGCGATCGAGATTGAAGATGCAGGAATGGTTCTGCTCGGGCGTCTTGCCGAAGCCGATCCCGGGGTCCAGCAGGATTCGGCTAAATGGGACGCCCGCCGCCGCGGCAAGGTTGAGCGAGCGCGCGAAGAAACGCTCCACGTCGTCGAGAATGTCGATTCCCCGATCGATCTCATCCCTGTTGTGCATGACGACGACCGCCGAGCCCGTCTCGGCGACCGCGTCCGCCATGCCCGGATCGCGCTGCAATCCCCAGATGTCGTTGATGACGCAAGCGCCGAGCCGCGCCGCCTCGCGCGCCACCGCCGCCTTGGCCGTATCGATGGAGATGGGCGCGTCGAGGTCGGAGAGCGCCTCGAGCA
>DATNBG010000533.1:0-7431 GCA_035572075.1 Roseiarcus sp.
TAGACGGCGGCCGGCCGGCCGCGCAAGGAGTTCGGAATGGATCAGGACATGGCGCCGCCTCAACGCCGGCGGCTGCGCGGGTACGGCACGCTTTTGCGGCGCCGGCGCATATTCGCGCGGCTGCGCGAGGGCTTGGGCTACGACGAGATCGCGGCCGAGGAAGGCGTGAGCCGCGAGCGCGTCCGGCAGATCGTGGCCGAGGAGTTGCGGAACCGGGCGGTCGACAGCGGCGCCGAACACGCGAAATTGCAGCTGGACCGCCTCATGCCGGCGATGCAGCTCGCCGCCGAGGCCATCGCCGCGGGCGATGTCTCGGCCATCGCCCCCTATTTGAAGGTGATCGACCGGCTCGACCGCTACCAGTCGGTTGCTGTCGCCAACGAGAAATATGACGACGAGGCGCGCAGAAAGCTGATGGAGAAAATCAACCGCATGGTCGCTAATCTCAGCGCCGGCGGGGCGCGCGCGGCGGCCCCCGGGGATTTGAACCCGACCGGGGCGGTCGCCGTCGAAAGCGAGGCCGGCAGCGAAGGGCGGGCGAACCCGGCCGAGCCGCAACCGCAGGAGCAGGGCGCTTGAGAGGCGATCGATCGGCCTTGTCATTCTCGGCGGCCGCTGAGCGGCCTGGGAATCCTGAGGTATGCCCATTGTGGCTCTTGTGGCGCCGCGCCTCTGGCTTCTGTCGTCATGGCCGGGCTTGTCCAGGCTTGTCCCGGCCATCTACGCCGCGCCGCCCCAATGACGGGTTCGAAATCGCTCCTCTGGCGGCAAAGGCCTGCAAAAACAATGCCTTCCTGGCCTTGGCGCGCCGATTGCCATGGCTTCCACGTATCGAACACGTGGATGACCGGGACAAGCCCGGTCATGACGCCTTCAGATGCGCCCTCGTCTGGAGGGCCTGCGGCCGCCGTGAATGTCAAGGCCGGCCGGATCGCCCTTTTTGGCTTCCGGCGCGCAACCCGGGAGGCGAGCGGCGGCGGCGGGAATTTTTTTTTATTTTTTCGCCCGTAACCCTTTGAAAAGGCCCGATTCGGCCAAGCTAAACCAAATTAAACCAAGCAAATCCAAGCCCTTTTGCTTGGTTTTGTTTGGATTTGCTTGCACGCGGCTCGCCCCCTGGTTGAATCCTCGGCGCCGGATGGGGCCGGGGCCGAGGCGATGGGCGGCCACGCTCCAGCCTCGCGCCGCAATGTCGCGCGCGGACGGTTCCCCGATTCGGCCGCCCGATTCGAACATGAGGCCGCGTTCGGGCTATGGTCCGGCGATGGCCATTCGACCGATGAGGAAAGCCTTGAGCGTCGCCGATTCCGCGCTTCTGCCCTCCGCCAATCCGGCGGCCTCGCTCATCGAGGGGATCATCCTGTCCTGGGGCTGGAAGAGGCGCGCCATCGCTTTCGTCTCGGGCGCGGCCGGCGCGCTGGCCTTGCCGCCATTGTCCCTGTTTCCGCTGATCGCCGTTCCGTTGACCGTCGCCGTCTGGCTGATCGACGGCGCGCAGGACCAGGGGCGAGGACGGCGGCTCGCCGCTTCGCTGAAAAGCGCGTTCGGGGCCGGCTGGTGGATGGGCTTCGGCTATTTCCTCGCCGGGCTCTGGTGGGTCGGCTCGGCGCTTCTGGTCGAGGCGGACAAGTTCGCCTGGGCGCTGCCGCTGGCGGTGGTGGCGCTGCCGGCTGTTCTCGCGGTCCTTCCGGCCGTGGGCTTCGCGCTGGCGCGGCTGCTATGGTCGCCGGGGCCGCTCCGCATCTTCGCCCTCGCCTTCGGGCTCGGGGCGGCCGAATGGGCGCGCGGCCTCCTGTTCACCGGATTTCCCTGGAACGACCTCGGCATGGCGCTCGGCGTCAACCTGACCCTCGCCCAGACCGCTTCGCTCGTCGGCCCGCACGGGCTGACCTTCCTCGCGGTCGCGATCTTCGCCGCCCCCGCGACGCTGTGGCGCGTCGGCGACGGCCGGCTCAATTTCACGCCCGCGATCGTCGCCGCGCTCGCGCTCGCAGGCTTGGCCGCCTTCGGCGAGTTCAGGCTCATGGCGCCCCCCAGCGCCACGCTGCCTGGAGTGAAGCTGCGCCTCATCCAGCCCAACGTCGCCCAGGACGACGCCACCTTCGGCCCGCAGAACCGCCGGGCGATCCTGCGCCGCTATTTCGATCTGTCGGAGCGGGCCGCCTCGCCGGACCGGTCCGGGGTCAAGGACATCACCCATCTGATCTGGCCCGAGTCGGCGTTCCCCTTCATTCTGTCGCGCCAGCCTGAGGCTTTGTCCGAGATCGTCGATTTTCTGGGAGGAGGCGCGACGCTGATCACCGGCGCGGCGCGGGTCGAGGACGGCGGGAACGGACGCCCGCGCTATTTCAATTCGATCGAGATCGTCGGGCGCGACGGGCTTTCGGGACAGCATTACGACAAGCAACATCTGGTGCCGTTCGGCGAATATCTGCCCTTCGCGAGCCTCATCGAACGGGCGGGAATCAGCCAGCTGGTCGACATTCCCGGCGGGTTCGAGCCAGGCTCGGGCCCGCGCATTCTCCATGTTCCGGGCCTGCCCGACGCCATGCCGCTCATCTGCTACGAAGCGATCTTTCCCATCGAGCTTGGCAGCCTCCTCACCGGCGCCGAGCGGCCGGGCTGGCTCCTGAACGTCACCGACGACGCCTGGTTCGGTCTGACCCCCGGACCCTATCAGCACTATGCGCAAGCCCGGTTGCGGGCGATCGCGCTTGGGCTGCCCTTGGTGCGCGACGCCAATTCGGGGATTTCCGCGGTGCTCGACGGCCTTGGCCGCGAGATTGCGGTCGCTCCGCTCGGCGCCGAGGGAATTCTCGACGCCGGACTGCCGGTAGCGCTCGCGCCGACGTGGCAGTCCCGCCTCGGATCGCTCGGCGCGATGGGGATCGCGGCCGCCTTCCTGGCGGCGGCGGTTGCCGGAAAGCGCCGGTCGTAAACGAAGACTGGCGATTGTAAAAATGCTTGCTTGCGCGTTATCCGAGTGTCAGCTATCTCATTCCCCTAGGTCACGTGATTCCAGCGCCGGCGCTGCAACCGCTATGGGGCATGAGATTGCAATGATGTCCAAGTCGTCCAACATCGTCGATGTCTATGTCGGCGCGCGCTTGCGGATGCGCCGGACGATGCTCGGGATGAGCCAGAGCCGGCTCGGTGAGCTTCTCGGCGTGACGTTCCAGCAGATCCAGAAGTACGAAAAAGGCTCGAACCGGATCAGCGCCAGTCGTCTTCAGCATACCGCCCGGGTGCTGGAAGTCTCGCCAGGCTATTTCTTCGAAGGCGCTCCCGCCGATTCTGCCGAACCGGGTTTTGCCGAGGAATCCTCGCAATCCTATGTCGTCGATTTCCTTGCCTCGACAGAGGGCCTGCAGCTCAACCGCGCGTTTTTACGGGTTCGCGACCCCAAGGTGCGCCGCCGCATTGTCGACCTGGTGATGTCGCTTGCGTCGGACGAAGCGAGCGCCGCCAGCGAGACCGCCGGCGCCGAGGATCTGCCCGTTCGGTAAATCGAACAACCCGACCGAAACGGCTTGACGCACCGAACGCTCGCTGCCAAAAGCGGCGCCGCGCGGCCCGAGGCGGCCGCAAAACCGGGGCGCTTGGCGCCGGTCGCTCAGCAGGAGATCGTTTATATGACTCGTCAATATTACGAGTTCACCAGTGAATCTGTGTCTGAAGGCCATCCCGACAAGGTTTGCGACCGGATCTCGGATGAAATCGTCGATCTGTTCTTTCGCGAAGCGCCAAAGGCGGGCATCGATCCTTACCAAATTCGGGTCGCCTGCGAGACTTTAGCCACCACCAACCGGGTCATCATCGCGGGCGAAGTGCGCGGACCGAAGATTTCCAAGGATGAGATCGAGGCGACCGCCCGCAACGCGATCAAGGACATCGGCTACGAGCAGGACGGCTTTCATTGGCGCAACGCCCAATGCGAGGTGCTGCTCCACGCCCAGTCGGCCGACATCGCCCAAGGCGTCGACGCCGCCGGCAACAAGGATGAAGGCGCGGGCGACCAGGGAATCATGTTCGGCTACGCCTGCCGGGAAACGCCGGAACTTATGCCGGCGCCGCTCTATTACGCCCACAAGATCCTCGAGACGATCTCGAAGGCGCGCCATTCCGGCGCCGAGAAGACGCTCGGACCCGACGCCAAAAGTCAGGTGACCGTTCGCTACCACAACGGCAAGCCCGTCGAGGCGACGCAGATTGTCGTGTCGCACCAGCACCTCATCGAATCGCTGACGTCCGAGGAGGTCGCCGACCTCGTCCGCCCCTATGTCGCAAAGGCGCTGCCTGAGGGCTGGATCACGGCGAAGACCGTCTGGCACGTCAATCCGACCGGCAAGTTCTTCGTCGGGGGCCCCGACGGCGATTGCGGCCTGACCGGCCGAAAGATCATTGTCGACACCTATGGCGGCTCGGCGCCGCATGGCGGGGGCGCCTTTTCCGGCAAGGATCCGACCAAGGTCGACCGGTCGGCGGCCTACGCGGCGCGGTATCTCGCGAAGAACGTGGTCGCGGCGGGCCTCGCCGATCGCTGCACCCTCCAGCTTTCCTATGCGATCGGCGTGGCGCGCCCACTGTCGATCTACGCCGATCTGCATGGGACCGGGCGCATCGACGAGGCGAAGCTCGAGACGGCGCTGAAGGATGTGATGAACCTCTCTCCGCGAGGCATTCGCGAGCACTTCAACTTGAACCGTCCGATCTTCGCCCGGACCTCGGCCTACGGCCATTTCGGTCGTGCGCCCGAGGCCGACGGCGGTTTCTCGTGGGAAAAGATCGATCTCGCGGATACGCTGCGGGCGCTCGCCTGACGGCGCATCAGCGCGGCCGATGGAGGCGAAGCGGGGACGCGACGGTCCAGCGCCGGCTCGCAGGCTCTTTGGACGCAGCCGCGGCAAGGCGCTTCGCCCGGGCCAGCAGCGCCTGCTCGCTGAAGCGCTGCCGCAGCTCTCAATTGCGCCGGAGGCCCTGGCCGCTGGCCACGCGTTCGCCGAGCCGCCGCGCGAAGTGTGGCTGGAGATCGGGTTCGGAGCGGGCGAACACCTCATCGAGCAGGCGAAGGCCAATCCAGATGTCGGATTCATCGGCTGCGAGCCGTTTCTCAATGGCGTCGTCGCGGCGCTCGCCGGGCTCAAGCGCGAGGGCCTGTCCAACGTGCGCCTTAGGCGCGGCGACGCGCAAGCGGTTATCGAGGCTGCCCCGGACGCGTTCTTTTCCCGCGTCTTCATCCTCTATCCCGATCCCTGGCCAAAGCGGCGCCACCACAAGCGGCGGGTCATCGGCGCGGCCATGATCGAGGCGCTCGCGCGGGTCATGCGCGGCGGCGCCGAGTTGCGCTTCGCCACCGACGTCGACGACTACGCCGGCTGGACGCTCGCGCGATTCCTCGCTTCGCCTTATTTCCGCTGGGCGGCGAGGAGCGCCGACGAGTGGCGCCGGCCCTGGCCCGAATGGCGCCCGACACGCTATGAGGCCAAGGCGCGAGCCGAGGGCCGGCAATCCGTCTACCTCACCTTCGCGCGTCTGTGAGCCAAGAGACGAATTCTCCGATTAACGAGAATCACGTAAGCAGAGCGCCGATCGAAGAGGTCTTGATGTCCGATAGCCTGGATCGACGCACGCTGCTCAAGGGGGCCGCCGCATCCGCGGCCGCGATGAATCCGCTCGCCGAGGCCTTCAGCGCCGAGCCCGACGGCCTCCAGTTCGACGCCCCCGTCCCGTTCACCTACGACCTGTTCAAGACCCAGGCGCGCGATCGCGCGCGCGGACCGTACATTCCCCCGCCCCGCCCGGCGCCCGAGATCCTGCAGAAGATCAACTACGAGGAGTGGGGGAAAATCCGCTACCGCGATGACTTCGCGCTGTTCGCCAGTGGACCGGGCCGGTTTCCGGTGATGTTTTTCCACCTTGGCCTGTTCTTCCAGAAGTCGGTCCGGATGCATGTGGTCGAGGGCGACTCCTCGCGCGAGATCATCTATGAGCAGTCCTATTTCGACATGCCGGCCAATTCGCCGGCGCGCGATCTCCCGAAAGGCGCGGGCTTTGCGGGCTTGCGCGTCCAGGAAGCGCGCGACGACGCGCTTGACTGGCGCAAGAATGACTGGGTCGCCTTCCTCGGCGCCGCCTATTTCCGCTCCATCGGCGAACTCGGACAGTACGGCCTGTCCTCGCGCGGCGTCGCGCTTGACGTCGCGGTCGCCGACCGGCCGGAAGAGTTTCCCGACTTCACCAACTTCTACATTGAGCCGGGGGTCGGAGACACGATCACGCTTTATGCGCTGATGGAGGGCCCCTCGATCGTGGGGGCGTTCCGGTTCCTGATGACCCGCGCCAAGGGCGTGGTGATGGACATCCAGGCGGCGATGTTCACCCGCGCCCAGGTCTCGCGCTTCGGCATCGCCCCGCTCACCTCGATGTACTGGTATTCCGAGACCAAGAAGGAGACCGCGATCGACTGGCGCCCGGAGGTCCATGATTCGGATGGTCTGGCGATGTGGTCGGGCAATGGCGAGCGGCTGTGGCGGCCTTTGAACAATCCGCCCCGCATCATGGTCTCGTCCTTTCTCGACAACAACCCGCGCGGTTTCGGCCTCCTCCAGCGCGACCGGGTGTTCGACCATTACCTCGACGGCGTCTACTACGACCGGCGCCCGAGCCTCTGGGTCGAGCCGCTTCCGGGCGCGGGCGGCGAGGGATGGGGCAAGGGGTCGATCCAGCTCTGCGAGATCCCGACCGACGACGAGATCCACGACAATGTGGTCGCGATGTGGGTGCCGGCCGAACCGGTCCCCGCGGGCGCCGAGCTCAACCTCGACTATCGCCTGTACTGGCTCGCGGACGAGCCCTTTCCGAGCAAGCTCGCGGTCGTCTGGGCGACCCGCCTCGGGCGCGGCGGCCAGCCGGGCCAGCCCCGCCCGAAGGGGGTGAGGAAGTTCATGGTCGAGTTCCTGGGCGGGCCGCTCAGAAACCTCCCCTTCGGGGTCAAGCCCGACCTGGTCGTCTCGGCCTCGCGTGGAACCTTCGGGCCCTATCAGCTGATCGAAGCGGTTCCCGACGGTGTCGCCGGCCACTGGCGGGTGCAGTTCGACCTCATCGTCGAGGGGGCCGATCCGGTCGAACTGCGCGCCTTCCTCAAGTCCGGCGGCGAGACCCTGACCGAGACCTGGATGTTCCAGTACCACCCGTTCTGACGCGGTCGCTGGGGCGGGCATTCGAAAAATGCATGCCTTCCGGCGCGGAATCCAAGCAAAATCCAAGCAAAACCAAATTAAACCAAGCTAAATAGCTTGGATTAGCTTGGTTTAATTTGGTTTAGCTTGGTGGAATCGGGACTTTTCAATGGGTTACGGCCGAAAAAATAAAAAAAATTATCCTCCTCCCGTCTTCCGCCTCAGGTCGAGCGCCAAATGCTTACAACGCATG
>DATNBG010000534.1:0-4237 GCA_035572075.1 Roseiarcus sp.
GGTCATGATCAAAAGCCCCGCGGCGATCAGCCATCGGGCGTCCGTCCCCCTGCCAAGCAGGAAGCCGACGATCGGCATCGCGAAGACCGCGAAGAGTCCGGCGGGCGACATCACCAGCCCCGCGCTCAACGCATCGTAGCCGAACAGGGACTGAAGCAGGCCGGGCAGGGAGGTGCTCGCGGCATAGAGCGCGAGATATGCGCAGAAGATGATGACGCAGCACGCGGCGAAGTTGCGCTCGGCCAAGGGGCGGAAATTGACGACCGGATTGCGGTGGCGCAACTCCCAGACGATCAGCGCAACCAGGCCCGCGCCAAAGAAAACGGCCAAGGTCTGGACGCGCCAAAACGGGTCGCTGAGCCAATCCCACTCCTGGCCCTTGCTCAGCATCACTTCCCAGGAGATCATGACGATGATGAGCAGCGACAGGCCGATCGAGTCGAAATGGAGCGGCTCTTTCCTCAGTTCCGTTCGCTGGGCGACCAGGTAGTCCGGATCGCGAAGCAGGGCGTAACATCCCCCGAACGCCAGGAGACCCACGGGCACGTTGATCAAAAAGACCCAGCGCCAGGAGTAGGAGTCGGTTATCCAGCCGCCCAAAGTCGGCCCGACCACGGGCGCGATCAGCGCGGCGAAGCCGAACAGCGTCATCGCCACGCCCTGCCTTTCCCTCGGGAAGGCGTCCAGCAACACCCCTTGGCTCGAGGGTTGCAGCCCGCCGCCGGCCAGACCCTGGATGACGCGGAACAGGATCAGCTGACCCAGGCTCCCGGCCATTCCGCACATGAGGGAACTGAGGGTGAAGACTGCAATCGAGGCCAGGAAGTAGTTGCGGCGGCCGAGATGCGCGCTGAGCCAGCCGGTGATCGGCAGGATGACAGCGTTGGCGGCGAGATAGCTGGTGAGAACCCACTCGCCGTCATTGACGGTCGCCGACAGGCCTCCCGCGATATAGCGCAGCGCCACCACGGCGATGGTGGTGTCGAGGACCTCCATGAATGTCGGCACGACGACGATCGCGGCCACCAGCCACGGGCTGCGGGCAATCTGGGGCCGGGCGGGCGACAGCGCCGCGGCTGTCACTTGTTCGCGCCCGGCTGGGTCTTCGCCGAACCGGCGGTCTGTGACTGAGGCGCGCCCGCCTGCAAGACTTTCCCGGCGTCGGGTCCGGTCGGCGGTTTGTGGATGTAGACATAAGGAACGACCGACGTGCCGATGAACAGGGGAGTCTTGTCCGGATCGTAATTCTCGATGTCGATGCGAACGGGCAACCGCTGCACCACCTTGACGAAATTGCCGGTGGCGTTCTGCGGCGGCAGCAGCGAAAGCGTCGATCCGGTTCCCATGGTGAAGCCGGAAATGCGGCCCTTGAACACGTGCCGGCCGCCATACATGTCGAGATAGAGATCGACTGGCTGGCCGATGCGCAGGTCGCCGAGCTGCGTCTCCTTGAAATTGGCGTCGACCCAGATGTCGTCGAGCGAGCGGATCGCCATGAGACTCTGGCCGACCTGCACGTTGTCGCCGGGATTGACGTTCCGGCGCGTGACGACGCCATCGATCTCCGCGACGACATCGCAGTAGCGCAGATCGAGCTCCGCTTGGCTAAGGTCGCGCTTGGCGGCCTCGAGCCTGGCCTCGGCTTGCTTGACGTCCGGAGCGTCCGCCGCGAGCCGGGCGAAGGTGCGGTTGATATCGCCTTCGTTTTCGAACGCCGCGACCATGTCTTTCGGCGTCTGCCCGAACGAATGGCTGACGCCGAGCTGAGCGGCAGCCTGGATCAGCCCCGCCTGCGCCGCGAGCACGGAGGAGAACGTCTGATCGAGATCGGGCGGAACCTGGCCGAGATCTCCCCCCTTAGGCTCGGCTGGCAATCCCAACGAGGCGCGGATCTGATGGACATCGGCCAGCGCCGCGGTGACATCGGCGCGCGCCGCCAGCAAAGCCGCCTGGCGCCGGTCGTATTCCGACTTTGGGACATCGCCCGACGTGACCAGCTTCGCGGCCCGGTCAAAGTCGACCTGCGCCAACGAGAGCTCGGCCTTGCTCTTGTCGACGCCGGCGACCCGGGCGCGCAGGAGCGCGACCTGGTTGTCGACGGCCTCGATGGCGTGCTGCAATGTCCAGCGCCGGCTCCTGGCCTCCGCTTCGATGCCGCGCACCTTGGCCTTCGCGACCTCAAGGTCCGCCGTCGCCGTGTCGACGGCCGCCTTCTTCACCGCGACCGCGGCCTCAAAGGGTTCCTTGTCCAGTTGGACGAGAAGGTCTCCCTTGCGCACCCGGTTGTTGTCGTCCACCAGAACTCGCGAGACCTGGCCTTTGACGCGGGCGGCGACGAACGTGACGTGGCCGTTGACATAGGCGTCGTCGGTCGAAACCGTGTTGAGCGTCGTCCGGACCCACGGAATGCCGAACCAAAGGGCGGCGGCGACGATCAGAGCGCCGACCGCTCCCAGCAGCAGTTTCCGCCTTGGACCGGCCTTCGCCTTTTCCGGCGCGACGGTTGCGCCCGAAGGCCCCTGAGGAGTCGTCGGCGCATCGGCGTTACGAGTCGTAGTCCGCTCGTCGCCAAGTTGCCGCGTCTCACCGCTTTGCTCGCTCATGGCGGATTCCTGTGATCGAACCGATGATCGACGCCCCGAGCCTCCCGCACCCTACGCCCTGGGACGCCCGGACCAAGGAGGTTCGGAGGCCGATATTCGCGCGCGACCGGGCTTGCCAGCAAGACAGAAACTCGAAATCTTGGCCCGAAGCGTTGGCCGAAGGACGCCTGTTTCGATGGGGCGAGAGATGTGTGCATTTCTCAAAGCGCTGTCGGCGCTTGCGCTTGGCTTGTCTCTCGCGGGATGCGTGCCGGCTGAGGCCCCTTACCCGAATGTCGCCCCGATCGACACGACCGGCAATTACGGAGCGCGATAGTTGGCCTGCGAGGGCAGTCTGTTCTGACTTGAACGCCGCCCGGAGCGGGCCGAAAAGGCAATATTCGCTCGGCATTTTTGCGTCGGGGCGACACCCCGCTCGTCGCGTAAAACCTTAGGATCGCTCGATGACCCACGCCAAGCCTCGCCCCTTCACGCTCGACGAATTGCGCGCCTATCTCGCCGAGATCTTTCCGGAGTTCTGGAATCGCGGCGACCTGCGGGTTGAAGCCATTGCGCCGATGAGCGCGACCGTGCGCCTCGTCCACCATCCGAGAAACTTGCGGCCGGGCGGCACGATTTCCGGGCCGGCGATGTTCGCGGTCTGCGACGCCGCGCTGTTCGTGGCGATCCTGGGCGAGAAGGGCCGGCTCGCGCAGGCGCTCACCACCAGCGCCTCGATCAATTTCCTGCGCAAGCCCGCGCCCGCCGATCTCATCGGCCAGGCGCGGCTGATCAAGCTCGGCCAAAGGCTCGCGGTCGGCGAAGTGGCGCTCTATTCCGAGGGCGAGAGCGAGATGGTCGCCCATTGGACCGGAACCTACTCGATCCCGGCGCGTGGCGAGAATGAGGTATTATAATACCGCATGATTGCAACGCGCTGTTTCCTTGGGCGTTCCGGTGGTTTCCGGTTGACATTTCGCGCCTCGCCCCGCTAGAAGCCCGCGACCTGAAAAGGAAGCGGACCACCATGTTCGGCAAGACCCATTCGACCAAGACGGCCGAGGTCGAGAAGAAATGGCTTCTCATCAACGCCGAGGGCCTGGTCGTCGGGCGCCTCGCCTCGATCGTCGCGATGCGCCTGCGCGGCAAGCATAAACCGAGCTTCACCCCTCATGTCGACGACGGCGACAACGTGATCGTCGTCAACGCGGACAAGGTGGTGCTCACTGGCCGCAAGCGCGACCAGAAGGTCTATCACCACTATTCGGGCTATATCGGCGGCATCAAGGAGCGTTCGGCCAGGTCGATCCTCGAAGGCCGGTTCCCCGAGCGCATTGTCGAGAAGGCGGTCGAGCGCATGCTTCCGCGCGGGCCACTCGGCAAGAAGCAGCTTGGCAACCTGCGCGTCTATAAAGGCCCGGACCACCCGCACGCCGCGCAATCGCCGATTCCGCTCGACGTCGCCAGGATGAACCCCAAGAACAGCCGGAGCGCTGAAACGAATGGCTGAGACACTGACCTCGCTCGCCGACCTCAAGGGCTCGGCTCTCGCGCCCGAGGCGCCCGCCGAAGCGCCGGTCCATGTTCAGAAGCTCGACAAGTATGGGCGCGCCTACGCTACGGGAAAACGCAAGAACGCGGTCGCGCGCGTCTGG
>DATNBG010000535.1:0-2410 GCA_035572075.1 Roseiarcus sp.
CCCGCCTCGCGCGACCGCGAGACCCTCGCCGCCCTGTTCGCGGCCGGCGCCGATGTCTTCCGCATCAACATGAGCCACGCCTCGCACGATCTCATGCGCGAGCGGGTGGCGATGATCCGCGCGCTCGAGGAGGAGACCGGCCGCCCGATCGGCGTCCTGATCGACCTCCAGGGACCGAAGCTCAGGCTCGGCGCTTTCGCCGGCGGCGGCGCGGACCTCCGCAAGGGCGACGTGTTCGTTCTCGACGGCGACCCGTCGCCGGGCGGACCCTCGCGCGTCTACCTGCCGCATCCGGAAATCCTGAGCTCGCTTGCGCCCGGCCATCGGATTCTGATCGACGACGGCAAGCTCATGCTGCGCGTCCACGACGCCGCGCCCGGCCGCGCGTCGACCGTGGTCGAGGTGGCGGGGCGGATCAAGGACAAGAAGGGGGTCAGCCTGCCCGACACCACCATCCCGACCTCCGCCATGACCGGCAAGGACCGCGCCGACCTCACCGCGGCGCTCGAGGAAAACATCGACTGGATCGCGCTCTCGTTCGTTCAGCGTCCGGAGGACATCGCCGAGGTCAAGGAAATCGTCAAAGGCCGCGCGCTGGTGATGGCCAAGATCGAGAAGCCGCAGGCGGTCCAGCGCATCGACGAGATCATGGCCGTGGCCGACGCGCTGATGGTGGCGCGGGGCGACCTGGGCGTGGAGATGCCGCTCGAGCAGGTTCCCGGCATCCAGAAGACCCTGACCCGTTTGGCGCGGCGGATCGGCAAGCCGGTGGTGGTGGCGACGCAAATGCTGGAATCGATGATCTCCGCGCCGGTGCCGACCCGGGCCGAGGTGTCGGACGTCGCGACCGCGGTGTTCGAAGGGGCGGACGCCGTGATGCTCTCGGCTGAGAGCGCGTCCGGCCAATATCCGCGCGAGGCGGTGGCGACGATGAACCGGATCGCCGAAGCGGTGGAATCGGAGAAGATCTATCCCTCGATCATCGAGGCGCAGCGCGCGGCGCCCGAGGCGACCGGCGCCGACGCGATCGCGGAAGCGACTCGCGACGTCGCCGAAACCCTCGATCTGAAGGTGATCTGCGCCTGGACCAGCTCTGGCTCAACCGGCCTTCGCATCGCCCGCCAGCGGCCGCGCTCCGCCATTCTGGCGCTGACCCCGATCGAAGCGGTGGCGCGGCGCCTCTCGGTCGTCTGGGGCGTGCATCCGGTCGTCACCGACGACGCGCGCGATGAGCGCGACATGGCCGAGCGCGCCTGCCGCCACGCCTATATCGAGGGCTTCGCCGGCGAGGGCGAGCGCATCATCGTGGTCGCCGGCGTGCCGTTCGGGACGCCGGGCGCCACCAACAACCTGCGCATCGCGACGGTGGGGGCTTAGGCGCGCGATGGGGCGATGCAGGAGGCGCCTCAGGGGGCGCCGCCGCCGTCACTTGGGCGGGAACACCTCGTTGCTGAACGGCGATGTCTCGAGGGGCGATAATCTTGGATCCCTGATCCTTATGAAGCCAACACCGGTCGCTTGGTGGCAGGCGTTGCAAGCCGAGGTGAGCCTGCCAAACGCGCTGGCGAATTTGGCGCTGTCCTTCGCCTTGATCGCTTTATCAAGTTCATCCGCCTCCGGCTTCATCGTATCCATATTCGACTTGGCGCTGTTTGGATAAAGGGTCTTTCCGAGATCGATGCTGGCGCGGATTTGCTCCAATTCGTAGTTCGCGAGCGGCCAATTCTTCACCACGCCCGCATACCATAATTTGAAATGCCCGAGCTGCGTTAAGATCATGATGCTGTTCAAACGCAGCGTGTAGGGCTGCGCCGGTTTTTGATCGTCGGCCAGAGCGGGAAGGGACGCCGCGGCGCATAGGGTCGCCGCGATCGCGGTCTGCCGCAGGGTGATCATCGCGCATTCCCCGGTTCGCCGCCAGGCCCGCCTCTTAGGCCCGACGAAAACCTGCCCCAACTTCAGGTTTCTGACAAGCCCGCGGCCACGCGGCGAGGCTGCTCAGAGACCCGCGTTCCGGGCGGCGAGCCGCGCCAATCCGGCCCAGTCGGAATCGCCCGCCCCTTGCGCGACGCCGGAGAGAAAATGATCGTGGACAAGACTCGCGACCGGCATCGGCGCCGCGAGCGAATCGGCCGCCGCAAGGGCGAGGCGGATGTCCTTCAGGCCCAGCGTCATCTTGAACCCGGCCGGCTCGTACCGCTCGCCGGCGATGATCGCCCCATAGGTCTTGTAGGCGGGGGCGGAGAACAGGGTGCTGGTCAGGATTTCAATATAGCGATGCGGGTCGACGCCTCCCTTGCGGATGAGCGCCACGGCCTCGCCCAGGGATTCGATCATCGCGGCGATGAGAAAATTGCCGCTGAGCTTGACCAGGTTGGCCGCGGGCGGCTTGTCGCCGATGACGAAGGTC
>DATNBG010000536.1:0-3439 GCA_035572075.1 Roseiarcus sp.
TAGGCGGCGACGAAATCGTCTTCATGGTCGGCGCCGGTCGAGGGCTTGAGCGCCTCGTCCATGTAGGCCGCGCCGTTCTCGTCGGCGAGGACCCGGCGCAGGATGCGCCGATAGCGCAGGGCGAGCGCCGCCCACTTGCCCGCGACCGAGACGAAGTCCCAAGCCCGCCAGGGATAGAACACAAGGGGATTCACGATCTTGAGGCCGTGGCGCCGCTGGGTCCTGACCTTGCGTCGCACGTAGCCGAATTGCAGCGGGTGCACCCGCTCGATCCGCGACGAGCCTGAGAACACCGTCATCGCGTCGACGATCTTCTTCGGATTGATGCCGCTCGCGACCGCCCGGCGCAGCACCGTCTCGACATGCGCGTCCGAATAGTAGCGCGCCCACGCGTCGCGATAGACGCCGCGCCATTGATCCGCCGACATGATCGCATGGTGGGCGCAGACATGTTCGAGATCGTAGTTGTTCATGTCCTCTTCCATCCACGCGCCCTTGAGGTGAAGGACCTTGTGGTCCTCCGAGCCCGGCAGGGGAGTGAGGAAGAAAAATTCGAGGATGTCGATCGGAAGTTCGCGCTTGATGGTGTCGATGTCGCGGGCGATCGATTCTGGCGTGTCGGTCGGAAAGCCGAGGATATAGCCGGCCCAGGTCATGACCTTGGCGCGCCGCCACGCGAGCAGCATGTCGCGATATTCCCAGATCTTGTTCTGGCGCTTTTTCGCGCCCATGAGCGATTCGGGGTTGATGTTCTCGAGCCCGATGAAGACGAGGTTGCACCCCGCGCGCGCCGCCTTGTCGATGAAGCCCGGGATCTTGTGGCAGAGCGTGTCGACCTGGAGCAGGAGTCTGATCTTGAAGCCCTGCCGCTCGCGCAGGTCGATCAGCCGGTCGAGGATCGGCTCCCAGTTGCGGTTGCGGGCGAAATTGTCGTCGGTGACGAAGAAGCGCGTGACCCCCTGGGCGGCGTTGGCCCGCACGATCGCCTCCACATCGTCGGCGGTGCGATAGCGCGACTTGCGCCCCTGAACATTGATGATGGTGCAGAACGAGCACTGGAACGGGCAGCCGCGCCCGGCGTCGAAGCTGGTGTAGTGCCCCGCGACCCTGGTCACGACCGGGCGCGGCAGGACGGGAATGGCCGCCGCCGCCATGTCCGGCATGTCGTTGAGGTAATTGTAGACGGGCTTGGCCTCGCCGGCGTCGACGTCCCTGAGGAACTGAGCTAGGCGCCCTTCGCCCTCCCCTGCATAAAGAATGATCCCGAGCGCCTGCGCTTGCTTAAGGTCCGGCGGCAAATCCGGCAGCATGGCGATGCAGCCGGAGACATGGAAGCCGCCGACGGCGACCGTCACGCCCTGGCTTCGGAACTCACGCCCGACATCGAGCGCGCGCGGAAACTGATTCGACTGGACGCCGACCAGGGCGACCATCCCGCTGTCGGCCAGGATGCGTCTCGATATCGCGGCAATGTCGAGAACGGTGTTGCACTCGTCGTAGATTTCGAACTCGATATCGACGCCTCCACCGAGAACGCGCGCGTCCGCGCATTCGCGAAAGAGACCATAGACGCTGGCCAGGCTGTTCGAGGGGATGGTCGAGCGGCGCCACTGGATGACATAGCCGTCGTCGTCGTAATGCGACGGCTTGATCAGAACGATCCGGAACCTGCGCTTGCCCATCGCTCGCCCCCATGAGAGGTTTGCGCGCTCGTCGTTTCGTCGTCTAAGTCAGCTACCGCCTTATTGGGCCCCGGGCAACTTTAAAATCGGCGGGATATCGGGCTTTCCGCATGTTTGGCGCAGTTCGACGGCGCCCGCGCGGCCATCGTGCGAAGGAGGAACCATGAACATCGCAGTCGAACCGTCTGAAGCGGCGGGCATGAGCGCAACGCGCCTCGAGCGCATCGGTCCGGCGATGCAGGCCTACGTCGATCGCGGCGTCTATGCGGGGATCACCACCCTGATCGCCCGCCGCGGCAGGGTCGTGCATGCCGGGCAGTTCGGCTGGCGTGACAAGGAGGCGGCTTCGCCGATGACCGCCGATGCGATCTTCCGCCTCTACTCGATGACCAAGCCGATCATCTGCACGGCGCTCATGACGTTGCTCGAGGAAGGCCGGTTCCGGCTGATCGACCCGGTCGCGCGATACATTCCCTCCTTCGGGGCCGTGAAGGTGAGGCAGGACGACGGCGCTCTGGTCGATCCGGTTCGCCCGATGATGGTGCGCGACCTCATGACCCACATGAGCGGTCTTTCCTACCACTTCGTCGAGGATTCGCCGCTCCGCAAGACGTACAGTGAAGCCAAGCTATTCGACGCCCAATGCCCGCTTGAAGCCGCGATCGACGATCTCGCCCGGTTTCCGCTCGCCTTCCAGCCTGGGACGCGCTGGCGCTATAGCGTCGGCATCGATGTCGCCGCCGGGGTGATCGAGGTCATATCCGGCCGCCCGCTAGGCGCTTTCTTACACGAACGCCTGTTCGAGCCGTTGGGCATGACGGACACAGGCTTCGGAGTCCCCGCCGAGAAGCGAGGCCGACTCGCGGCGATGTACGGCCGTCCCGACTTGGTCGGGCCCGACGTGACCATGGGCACCGAATTCGCCGCGTGGATGAGCGGCGTCAATGATCGCCTCGACGTCTCGAAATCCTACCCGGTCGACTCCCCGGACGTGTTCATGCGCGGAGGCGTCGGTCTGTTCAGCACGACGGGCGACTATTTCCGCTTCGCCCAGATGCTGGCCAACGGCGGGGAGCTGGACGGCGCCCGCATTCTCGGGCGCAAGACCGTCGAGCTCATGCACGCGAACCATGTGCCGGCGGCGCTTCTCCCCCTCGATATCGGCGGTTTGCCCCTGCCCGGCTATGGCTTCGGCCTCGGCTCGCGGGTGCTTCTCGATGTGGCGCAATCCGGGGCGCCGGGCTCGGCCGGCGAGGTCGGCTGGTCCGGGGCGGCGAAGACCTACTACTGGATCGATCCGAAGGAGCAAATGGTCGGCCTGTTCATGACCCAGTCGATGATGAGCTTCGACCTGCCGGAACTCGATCTGCGGGCGCTGGCCTATCAGGCGATCGAGGATTAGGGCCACCGCCGAATGCGGCCGGCCGGGACGGCCAGCGGCATTGAACGCGACATCGAATGATGCTAACATTCGTGTCGACGCTGGAGGTTGGCGCATGCGTACGACAATGGCGCTCGACGACGAACTGGTGGCTGAGGCTCAAGGCTTAACGGGGCTTAAGGAGAAATCCAGCCTGATCCGCGAGGCGCTCAAGGCGCTGATCGAACGCGAAAGCGCTCGGCGCCTGGCGCGCCTTGGCGGGAGCGAACCGGAGCTGAAAGCGCCGCCTCGGCGCCGGTCGCCGGCTGCGTGATCTTGATCGACACGTCCGTCTGGGTCGACCATTTGCGCGCCGGCAACTCGATGCTCGCCGAAT
>DATNBG010000537.1:0-4866 GCA_035572075.1 Roseiarcus sp.
ATGAGGCCCGAGCTCCTGTTCGACCAGTTTCAGGGCGGCGAAGATCGGGCGCTCCGGGCAGCCGACGCAAAAGCCGGGCGGCCGCGGGGGCACCGCTTTGGCGAGCGCCTTGACCTTCTCATGCGCGAGGATGGGCGCCGGGTCAGGGACCGGCGGCTGGTTGCGCAAAAGCTCGGGCGCATGGGCGGCGAGAAAGGCGCGCACTCCCCGCACCATGACCGGCGCGGTGTACTCGCCGCCCATCGGGAGCACGTCCTTGCCGGCGACCTTGGTTTGCATGTCGCGGCGCCTGAGAACCGTGTTCACCGCCTGCTCGAGATAGTCGGGCGCGCCCTCCTCCACCATCAGGATCGCCTGCTTGCCGCGGCAGAACTCGACCACCTCGTCCTCGACGATCGGATAGGCGACATTGAGGACATAGACCGGGACCGAGGACGCGCCATAGACGTCGGCCAGGCCCAGTTGCTCGAGCGCGCGCAAGGTCCCGTTGAACAGGCCGCCGAGCGTGACGATTCCGACCTGTCCCTCCTTGGGGCCGAAGAATTCGTTGAGCTTGCGCGCCTTGATGAACTCGACCGCGGCCGGCCAGCGCTTCTCGAGCTTCTCCTTCTCCTGCATGAACGAAGCGGGCGGAAGCACGATGCGGTTCACGTCGCGCGACGGATGCTCCAGCGCCTCGCTGAGCGCGAAGGCGGGCTTCCGGTTGTCCTTGGCGACGAAAGCCCCGTGCACGTGGCAGGTGCGGATGCGCACTTCGAGCATGACCGGCGAGTTCGAGGCCTCCGACAGTTCGAAGCCCTGCTCGACCATGCGGACCAGGGTCGGCAGATCGGGGCGCGGATCGAGAAGCCAGATCTGCGACTTCATCGCATAGGCGTGGCTGCGCTCCTGCATGATCGAGGAGCCTTCGCCATAGTCCTCGCCGATGATGATCAGCGCGCCGCCGATGACGCCGCCGGACGACAGGTTCGAGAGCGCGTCGGCCGCGACATTGGTTCCCGCGGTCGACTTCCAGGTGACGGCGCCGCGCGCCGGATACATGACGGACGCCGAAAGAGTGGCCGCGGCGGCGGCTTCGGAAGCCGAGGTCTCGAAATGGACGCCGAGCTCGCTCATGACATCCTGGGCGTCGGCGAGCACGTCCATCAAGTGCGAGATGGGCGAGCCCTGATAGCCGGCGACATAGGAAACGCCGGACTGCAGCAACGCCTTGGTGATCGCGAGAATGCCTTCGCCGCGGAAGATTTCGCCGGCTCGAAGCCGCAGGTCCCGGACTTCGCGCTCGAAGGACCTTTCCGCCATCGGCTCCCTCCCGGTCAGGGATTTATTTGCATGAGCATATTTAGCCGCTCATCCGGTGTCAACGACGGCGCCTGCGCTCACGGAAAAGACGCGGCCCTGCCGACGGAGCGCGCGAGCGGATATAAATTCCCGCTCATACAATTGCGCTCGGCCGCCTTGCCTCATCAATTCCACTTTGCTAGCCTTTAGATTAACAGTCGGCATGAGAATGGCGCGCGGATTGCGTCGTCATGAGGACATGGGACCGATTGGTTGGATCATTGGGAGGTCATGCATGACGGAGGTCACCCGGCGCCAAACCCTTGCCCTCGGCGCGAGCGCGTTTTTCGCCGAGCTTCTTGTCGGGGGCGCTGCTCGGGCAGCGGGCAAGGACACCCTCACCATCGCCTACAACGTCAACCTGCCCTCGTTCGATCCGACCGATGGTCCGTCGGCGGTCAATCCGACCATCCAGGCGATCTATCGCTCCGTTTTCGACCAGTATATCGGGCAGGCGCCGGACCTCTCGTTCAAGCCCGGAATCCTCACCGCGTGGGGCTGGAACGACGACAAGACCAAGCTCTGGATGGACGTGCGCCCGGACGTCAAATGGCACGACGGATCGGCGCTCACGCCCGAGGACGTCGTCTGGTCGCTCGAGCGCGCCGGCGCGAAGGACAGCGCCAATCCCATTTCGTTCATCTGGTCGACCGCCGGCAACTACAAGATCGACGGGAACAAGATCACCGCGGACGTGATCCGCTTCGAGCCGACCTTCTTCATGTGGGGGGCGTTCCTGACCGGCTTCGTCCTGCCCAAGGCCCATTACGAGAAGGTCGGCGCGGAGGGGTTCGAGAAGAAGCCGATCGGAACCGGCCCTTACATGGTCGACGAATATCAGGGCAACGCGTTTCTGCGCCTCAAGGCCAATCCCCACTATTGGGGCGAGAAGCCGGCGTTCGAGACGGTGATCTTCAAATTCGTGCCCGACGCCACGACGCGGGTGGCCGAGATCGAATCCGGCTCCTCCGACGTCACGCTCGAAATCCCGTATGAGGAGTTCGATCGCCTGAAGGCGAAGAAAGGCCTGTCGGGGGAGGCCACGGCGATCACCGACATCGGCATGATCTTCATCACCAACCGCGAGCCGATGCTCGACAAGAACGTGCGCCTCGGCGCGATCATGGCGGTCGACAAGAAGGCGATCGTCGATCGGCTGCTGCGCGGCTATGGCGTGCCGATCGACACGCTCGAAGCGCCCGAATATTCGGCCTTCGATCCCTCGATCAAGACGCCTTACGATCCCAAGAAGGCGGCCGAACTGCTCGCCGCATCGGGATTCACGCCGGAGAAGCCGGTCAAGTTCACCATCCAGACCACCCGCGGCTTCAAGCCGAAGGATTACGAGATGATCCAGGCGATCGTCGGCATGTGGCGCAAGGTCGGCATCGACGCCAATATCGAGGTCTACGAGGTCGCCAAGCACTTCGAACTCAGGACGACCCACAAGCTCGCGCCCGCCGCCTTCTACAACTGGGGCGACGCGATCGGCGACCCGACCACCTCGACCGGCTTTGCGATGTTCGGCCCCTCGCCGCACTCGGCCTGGAAGACCGCCGATCTCGACGCCAAGATCGGCCCCTTGTGGGGCGAGAAGGACGAGAAGAAGCGGATCGAGGGCTGGAAGGCGGTCGACCGCTACATCGCCGAGCAGGGCTACGTCCTCCCGCTGCTTCAGTACGTGCAGCCGATCGTCTACAAGTCCGATCTCAAGGTCATTCCGAACAAGTCCGGCGCTCTTCAGCCGACGCTGGCGTCGCCCGCCGCCTGAGCGGGCCGAACGGCGATCGCCGCGCGCGGGCTCGGGGCGCGCGAAGAAGTGGGTGAGGTCGTGACGGCTCGATGATCGCAGTCGCCGTTCTCCGGCGTCTTCTGGTGGCGCTGGCCACGCTCGCTGGCGTCGCGATCGTCGTGTTCGTCCTGCTGCGCGTCGTGCCGGGCGATCCGATCGCCATGATGATCTCGCCCGGCGCGAGCGCGGCCGACATCGCCGCGCTCCGGGCGCATTACGGACTGGACGGGAGCCTTCTTTCCCAATTCATCGTCTGGGTCCGCTATGCGCTGCGCGGCGACTTCGGCGCCTCGATCTCGCTCCACCGCGACGTTCTCGGGCTGCTCGGCGAGCGGCTGCCCGCCACCCTCGAGCTTGCCGCCGCCGCGCTGGCATTCGCGGTGATCGTGGGCGGCGCCGTCGCGATTCTCGGCGCGATGGCGCGCCGCACTTGGGCGGAGCCGGTCATCGACGCGGTCACCGGACTCCTGCTCGCCATTCCCGATTTCGTGTGGGCGCTGGCGCTCGTGCTCGCTTTCGGGGTGGTGTGGCCGCTCCTGCCGCTGACCGGCCGGGTCGATCCGAGCGTCGATTCCGGCATGACGACGCCGTTCTATCTCGTCGAGAGCCTGCTCAGGCTCAGGTTCGACGTGTTCTTCGACCTCCTCAAGCACCTCGCCATGCCGACTCTGGCGCTGGGCCTGCCTCTCGCGGCGGTGATCGCGCGCGTCCTGAAGGGCGCCCTGAACGAAGCGATGGCGCAGGACTACGTGCTGCTCGCCCGGCTCAAGGGGATGTCCGAGTTCCGCCTCGTCCTCCAGGAGGCGTTGCGCAACGCGATCGGCCCGACGCTCGCGCTGACCGGCGTCCAGTTCACCTTCCTGATCGGCGGCACCGTCATCGTCGAGCGCATCTTCGCCTATCCGGGCATCGGGAACATGGCGATCGAGGCGGTGATCAATCGCGATCTGCCGCTCATTCAGGGGCTCGTGCTGGTGTTCGCGGTCATCTTCATCCTGATCAACATCGCGGTCGATCTCCTCGTCGCGCTGTTCAATCCGAGGCTGCGCTATGCTTGAGCGCCAATCCTGGCGAAAGGCGTGGACCCGATGACGGAGGCCTCCGCTTCCTCTTTCGTCGCCGCCTACCGGCCGAGCCTCGCGGCGCGGCGCCTCGGCGCGCTCATCGCGGAGCCGAAGGTGACGCTTGGCGGCGGCTTTATCCTGGCGCTAATCGTGATCGCGGTGTTTGCGCCATGGATCGCGCCGAAGAACCCGCTCGACCAGGACCTGATGCTCGCTTCCGTGCCCCCAGCCGGGTTCGCCGGCGCCGAGCCCGGCTATTGGCTCGGCGCCGACGATCTCGGCCGCGACGTGCTTTCGCGCCTGATTTACGGGTCGCGGATCGCGCTGATCGTCGCCTTCGTCGCCGCGAGCCTGGCGGCGCTCATCGGCACGGCGCTGGGGCTCATCGCGGGCTGGTATCGCGGCTGGGCCGATGGCTTGATCTCGCGGCTGGTCGACGTCTGGATGGCGTTCCCGCCGGTCCTGCTCTCCATTCTCCTGGTCGCGGTTCTCGGCGCGGGCGTCGGATCGGTCATCGCGGCAATCGCGATCATCGACTGGACGCGGTTCTGCCGGGTCGTGCGCGCCGAGACGATGGCGCAGGCCGAGGCCGACTATGTCATCGCGGCGCGCGCCATCGGGTTCCCGCCGTTCCATATCCTCATGCGCGAAATCTTGCCCAACGTGGTC
>DATNBG010000538.1:0-2475 GCA_035572075.1 Roseiarcus sp.
CAGCTCCCCTCAGGACGAGGGCCGGTTGAGAGTTACACCCCGCGAGCGAACAGGCGGAAAGCATCGACGATGAAATCGGCTCCCAGCCAAGCCCCCCGCGCGGCGTCGTGAAACTGGCCATCGTCAAGCTGGGCGGCAGCCACGCGACCGGCGCGCATCTCAAGGGCTGGCTCGCGGCCATCGCCGCCGAGGCGGGCTCGATCGTGGTCGTCCCGGGCGGCGGCCCGTTCGCGGAGGCCGTGCGAAAGGCGCAGGCTCCGGTCGGCTATGACGACCGCGCCGCCCATGTCATGGCGCTGATGGCGATGGCCCAGTTCGGCGCCGCGCTCGCGAGCCTCAATCCCGCGCTTAAGCTGACGGCGTCGCGCTCAGCGATCCGCGGCGCGCTGAAAGAGGGGCACGTTCCGGTGTGGTCGCCCGAACCGATGGCCCGCGCTGCCCGGCTGCCGGAAAGCTGGGACCTGACTTCCGACAGCCTCGCCGCCTGGCTCGCCGGCGCGCTCGGCGCAAGCCGTCTCGTGCTCGTCAAGCATGGCCTCTTTCGCGCCGCGTCCGTCAGCGCGCGCGACCTCGCCGCGCGCGCAATCGTCGATCCGCTCTTTCCGCATTACCTCGAGGCGAGCGGCGTGCGCGCCTTTCTCGCAGGCCCAACCGACAGCGCGCGACTCGCCGAAGGGTTGCGGCGCCCCCTGTTTCCTGAAATCGTAACGGACCCTGAAACCGACCGCCGGCCAATCACGTGACAAAGTTCCAGACGCCGCGCTGGGGATGGGCGCTCACCGGATCCGGCCATTTCCTCAAGGAGAGCCTCAGCCTGATCCGCGACCTTGAACCTGTCGACCTGTTCCTCAGCAAGGCGGGCGCCGAAGTCTTGCGCATGTACAAGCAGGAGCTCGGATTGCCGCGCTCCGCCCGCGTCTATCGCGACACGTCGGCGAGTTCGTTCACGGTCGGGCAATTCTATTACGGCGTCTATCACACGCTGATCGTCGCGCCGGCGACATCGAACGCGGTCGCCAAGTTCGTCTACGGCATCTCCGACGACTTCATCACCAATGTCTTTGCGCAAGCGGGAAAGTGCCGCGTCCCGGCGATCGTGTTCGCCTGCGACACCGCGCCTGAGCTCGAGACGGAAGCGCCGAAAGGCATGGTGAAGGTCTATCCGCGCCCGATCGACCTTGAGAACCGCGAGCGGCTCGGAGGTTTCGCGGGCGCGACGACGGTCGACTCGATCGCCGAGCTCGCTCAGGCGATCGCGCGGCGGAGAAGCGAAATCAAGCCATGAGGGAGCGCCTTCTGTTCCTGACCGGGCGCCTCGCGGAGAGCCGCCTCGAGAAAGTCCTGCAAGGGATGGCGCCGGCGGCGTTCGACTGGGGGATCGTCAACGTAGGGGTCAAGGTCGCCGCGCTGATGACCGAGCCTATCCTCATGCGCAGGCTCACCCGTCCGCTTCAAGCCGACCGGGTCATCCTGCCGGGCCGCTGCCGCGCGGACCTCGAGCGCCTCACGCAGGAATTCGGCGCGCCCTTCGAGCGTGGACCCGACGAACTCAGGGACCTGCCCGAGTATTTCGGCAGGGCGGGGGCCACGCTCGATCTCTCGCGCCATGCGCTGACCATCTTTGCCGAGATCGTCGACGCCTCGCAGATGAGCGTCGCGGCTCTCCTTGAGCGCGCCGAACGCATGCATGGGCAAGGCGCCGACGTCATCGACCTCGGCTGCCTGCCCGACACGCCCTTCCCCCACCTCGAGGACGCGGTGCGCGAATTGAAGGCGCGGGGCTTTTCGGTCAGCGTCGATTCGGCCGACGCGGACGAACTGCGCCGGGGCGGCGCGGCGGGCGCCGACTACCTGCTCAGCCTCGATGAGCGCAATCTTGCGATCGCCGGGGAGACCGGCGCGCGGCCGGTGCTGATACCGGCGCCGCACGGCGATCTCGCTTCGCTCTATCGCGCCCATGAGGAGGCGCAGAAGCGGGGTTTCCGCGCCATTCTCGATCCCGTTCTCGATCCGATCCATTTCGGATTCGCCGAGTCGCTCTGGCGCTATCGCGAGGTCCGCGCGCGGCTGCCCGAGGCCGAGATGCTGATGGGGACCGGCAACCTCACCGAATTGACCGACGCCGATTCGGCCGGCGTGACCGCGGCTCTCCTCGGAATCTGCTCGGAACTTGGCGTCGCCAACGCGCTCGTCGTCCATGTGAGCCCGCATACCCGCCGCACGATCGAGGAGCATGATTCGGCGCGGCGGATCATGTACGCGGCGGCGGCCGACCACAGCCTGCCGAAAGGCTATGGATCGGCGCTCCTGCAAATTCACGACCGGAAGCCCTTTCCATACTCGGCCTGGGAGATCGCGGAGGCGGCGGCGCAGGTGAAGGACGAGAACTACCGCATCGAAGCGGCCGAGGACGGAATTCACGTCTACAACCGCGCCGGCCATTTCGTCGCTTCCGAGGCTCTCGCCCTGTTCGAC
>DATNBG010000539.1:0-6540 GCA_035572075.1 Roseiarcus sp.
CCGACATCCGCGCCAGCTGGCCTCGTTCCCGATCCCGCCGGCGCCACAACTGCATTGCGCCTCGCCAGCGTTCGAAGCTCGGCGACGATGCCCTGACCGCGATATGCGGCAGCGCGGTTCGCAGCATTTCATCCTCCTGCCGGGCGCGCCCAAGATCGGGCCGGCAAGAGCCGAAATCCATGACCGATGAGGTCAAAAAGCGACCGCGTCGCTTGACCTTGGAGGTCATGGCCTTGCGCGCCTCGGGGCGCTAAGCTTGGAACCCATGACCGCCCATCAGCTTCCATTCGGGGTTCTGCTGCGGCGCTGGCGCGAGCGGCGCCGCATGACGCAGGCTGACCTCGCCTATGCGGCGGAGAGCTCGACCCGGCACCTTTCGTGTCTCGAAACTGGCAAGGCGCAACCGAGCCGCGAGATGATCGCGCGCCTCGCCGAGTATCTCGAGATCCCGCTTCGGGATCAGAACACGCTCTTGCTTGCCGCCGGCTTTGCGCCTGCTTTTCAGGAACGCTCGATTGCAGCGCTCGAGGCGGCGAAGACCGCGATCGAGGCGATCCTGAAGGCGCACAAGCCCTACCCCGCCTTCGCGGTCGACCGGCACTGGAATGTCGTGATGTCGAATTCGGCCTTGCCTCAGCTTTACGAGGGGTGCTCGGCGGATCTGATGCGGGCGCCCGTCAACGCCGTGCGCCTCACTTTGCATCCGGCGGGCATGGGGCCGAGGATCGTGAACTACGGCGCCTGGCGCGCCCATGTGCTGAGCGTGCTTCGACATGAGATCGACGCTCGCGGCGATCCGGTCATTCAGGCGCTGTTCACCGAGGTCTCGGCCTATCCGTCGCCGGCCGGGAGCGAATCCGCGGAGAGCTTCGGGGCCGCCGAGCGCCTGGCGACGCCGTTTCGAGTCGCAACCCGCTTCGGCGTCATGTCCTTCCTCGGCACGGTCACGGTGTTTGGCACGCCGAACGACGTCACGCTCTCGGAGCTTGCGCTGGAAATGCTGTTCCCCGCCGATGACTCGACCGCGCGGATCGCGCACGCCATGGTCGAGGAGTTGGAGAAAGCGGCGTGAACGCCTCGGTCGCGGCCGCCCGCGGCCCTTGCGCCCCGCCCCGTCATGGTCCACATAAGCGCTGGGAGGTTGGCGAAGGACGTACCGCTCGCCAACCGGGTCAGGTCCGGAAGGAAGCAGCCCTAACGAGACAGGGCGGGTCTTTGTCCAACCTCCTGCTGGCGCGCGAGCGATCGGGCGAGATGCGAGTTCGCGGTTCCGCGCGAGCGGCGGTCCGTCAAGTGAAACCTCAAATGCTCCGCCGCCGACCCTTTCCCGCCCTGAGAGGCCGCCGTTGAGCGATTCGCTCTTCCCCCTCGCTGACGCTGCAATAACCCCGGCCTCGCCCTACCGGGTGCTGGCGCGAAAATACCGGCCGATGCGTTTCGAGGATCTCGTCGGCCAGGAGCCGATGGTGCGCACCCTCGCCAATTCCTTCGCCGCGGGGCGCATCCACCAAGCCTATATCCTGACCGGCGTGCGCGGAGTCGGCAAGACGACGACGGCGCGCATTCTGGCGCGCGCCTTCAATTATTCGCTGCCCGGCAAGATCGATGCGCCCAGCGTCGACATGCCTGAATTCGGCGTCCACTGCCAGGCGATCATGGAGTCGCGCCACGTCGACGTAATCGAGATGGACGCGGCCTCCCATACCGGCATCGACGACGTGCGCGAGATCATCGAGAACGCGCGCTATCGCCCGGTCTCAGCGCGCACCAAGGTCTACATCATCGACGAAGTGCATATGCTCTCGAAGCAGGCCTTCAACGGTCTTTTGAAGACGCTCGAAGAACCGCCGGAGCACGTCAAGTTTCTGTTTGCGACCACCGAGATCGACAAAGTGCCGATCACCGTTCGCTCGCGCTGCATCCGCTTCGATCTGCGGCGCATCGAGCCGGAGCCGATGATCGCGCACTTGAACAAGATTTGCGCCGCCGAAGGCGTCGCCGCCGAGCCGGAGGCGCTAGCGCTGATCGCCCGGGTCGCCGAAGGCTCGGTGCGCGACGCGCTGTCGCTGCTCGACCAGGCAATCGCCCATGGGGGCAAGAATGGCGTAACCGCGCTCGCCATCCGCGACATGCTGGGGCTCTCGGACAGGGGCGAGATCATTGCGCTGTTCGAGCGGGTCATGAAGGGCGAGATCGGCCCAGCCCTTGAGATCGTGCGCGCCCTCCATCAGGCGGGCGCGGAGGCGGGCGACATCCTGATCGAACTCGCCGAGTTCTGCCATTTCGTCACCCGCGCCAAGATCGCGCCCGCGGCGACGCAAGACCCGACGGTGAGCGCGACCGAGCGCGAGCACGCCCATGAATTCGCCGGCAAGCTCACGCTCGGCGTGCTGGCGCGGGCCTGGCAGATCCTGCTCAAGGGCGTGGAGGACGTGAAGGATTCGCCCCGCCCCCTCGCTTCGGCCGAGATGGCGCTGATCCGTCTTGCCTACGCTTCCGATCTGCCGAGCCCGGAAGAGGCGCTCCGCAAGCTCACACAAGCGACTGACGGGCCGCGGCACGCGCCGCCGCTTCCGCCTGGCGGCGGAGGCCCGCGCGCTTCGATGCGGCTCGCTTCGGCGGACGCCGCTCAGGCCCTGTCCTCGCCGCCGCGCTCATCTCGGTCCCCGGCGGCGCCGCGGCTCGCATCGTTCGACGACGTCGTTCAGCTTGCGCGGACCAAGCGCGACATTCAGCTCGTCCAGGCGCTCGAGCGGGACGCGCGGCTTGCGCGTTTCGAACAAGGCAGCATCGCTTTCACCCTAGTCGAAGGCGCGGCGCCCGGCCTCGCGCAGACGCTGAGCCGGCGCCTGCAGGAATGGACCGGCGAGCGCTGGATGGTGGCGCTGGTCGCGGGCTCGACCGCGCCGACGTTGCGCGAGGCGGCTCAGGCGCGCGAGGCCGAACGCACGAACGACGCGGCGTCGCATCCGCTGGTGCGAAAGGTTCTTGACCGGTTCAAGGGCGCCCGCATCGTCGACGTCCGGCGGCCCGAGGCTCGGCTGCCGGCGGGAGAGGCCGACGACGAGGTGGCTTACGCCGATTCCGACCCCGCCGACGACATTTGAGCAAGGAGATCGTCGCCATGGATTTCATGGACATGATGAAAAAGGCGCAGGCCGTTCAGGCCAAGCTGCAACAGGCGCAGGAGGAGCTCGGACGGGTCGAAGTCGAAGGCCGCGCGGGCGGCGGCCTGGTCAGCGTCACGCTTAACGCCAAAGGCGAACTCAAGGGCGTCAGCATCGACGCCTCGCTCTTGACCCCGGCCGACAGGGAGATGCTTGAGGATCTGATCGTCGCCGCTTTCGCCGACGGCAAGGCCAAGGCCGATCGCGCGACGACCGAGAAGATGCAGGCGCTGACCGAGGGCCTGCCTCTTCCGCCGGGCATGAAGCTGCCGTTCTGATCAGAGGCCGGATGTCGACCAGCGTCGCCGGACCGGAGATCGAGCGGCTCATCCAGCTTCTGGCGCGCCTGCCCGGATTGGGGCCGCGCTCGGCCCGCCGCGTCGCGCTTCATCTCATCAAGAAGCGCGAGACGCTGCTCGCGCCGCTCGCCGATGCGCTGCGCGTCGCTCAGGAGCGGATCCTGACCTGTTCGGTCTGCGGCAATGTCGACACCCGCGATCCTTGCACGATCTGCGCCGACGAGCGGCGCGATCCGGCGACGCTGGTCGTGGTGGAGCAGGTTGGCGACCTTTGGGCGCTGGAGCGGGCCCACGCGACGCGGGCGCGCTACCACGTGCTCGGCGGCGCCCTGTCTCCGCTCGACGGCGTGGGCCCTTCCGATCTCAACCTGGCCCCGCTCGTCGCGCGCATCGCCAAGGGCGGGGTGAGCGAATTGATCCTTGCGGTCAACGCAACCGTCGAAGGCCAGACGACGGCGCACTACATCATCGACCTCCTCGCCGGCTATCCGGTCAAGGTGACGCGGCTTGCGCATGGCGTGCCGGTCGGCGGCGAACTCGACTATCTCGACGACGGCACGCTGGCGACAGCGATGCGTCAGCGCACCGCGTTTTGAACAAGGAGCGCACGGGGCGCGCGCCGGCGAGAGGCATTTTTACCGCCGCCCCTGTCGGGCAGGCCCGGCTTGGCTTAAGTCTGGTCGCAAACGCCGTTGGAGGGCATGTCGCCATGCCGGCCGCATCCGAAGCCTCGAGGCTTTTCGTTCCTCCCTATCCGCGCCGGCCCAACCGGCCGCGGAGTTCGCTTTCGACCTTCCTCGCCATCCAGCGCAACCCGATCGAAGTCTGGTGGGAGGGGGATTTCGAACGCCCGGTCTCGATCGGCCGCACCATCTTCGGCTTGCGGGGCGCCGCGCATGATCCGGCAGCGGTCCGGCGCATTTTTCTCGACAACGCCGCCAACTACCGCAAGGACGATCTTCAGCTTCGCATCTTGCGGCCGGGACTCGGCAATGGGCTGCTGACCGCCGAGGGCGAGGACTGGCGCTTCCAGCGCCGTGCGCTCGCGCCTTTGTTCTCGCCGCGCCAGGTCGCGGAATTCGCTCCGGCCGTCCACCGAGTCGGGCGGGCGGCGGTCGAGCGCATGGCCCGCCGGCGCGAAGGCGCTGTGGCCGACGTTGGCCAGGCCATGTCGCGCATGACGCTGGCAGTGCTCGAACAGACGCTGTTCTCACAAGGGCTCGGGCGTGAGCCGAGCGCGTTCCAGCGCGCGGTGACCAGCTATTTCGAGACCATCGGCAGGGTCGATCCGCTCGATCTGTTGGGCGCGCCCGCCTTCCTGCCGAGGCTGAGGCGAAGGCTGGGGCGCGGCGCGCTCGAATTCTTCGATTCGGCCGTCGACGCGATCATTGACAAGCGACGGGCGCTGCTCGCGGCCGGCGCCGAGGCGCCGCGCGATCTCCTGACCCTTCTCATGTCGGCGAAGGACCCTGAAAGCGGCCGCGGGATCGCGGAAGCGGATGTTCGCGCCAATATCGTCACCTTCATCAACGCGGGCCACGAGACGACCGCCAACGGCCTGACCTGGACGCTCTTCCTGCTTTCCCAATCGCCCGAATGGCGCGAGCGGGCTGAGGCTGACGCGGACCAGGCGTTCGACGCCAATGGGTCCGTCGCAACGGAGGGGCGCCAAATCCTTCGCGCCGTGTTCGAGGAGGCGCTCCGCCTGTACCCGCCGGCGGCGATGCTCGCTCGTCAGGCGATCGCCGACGACGACCTCGCGGGCGTGCATATCCCGGCCGGCGCGGTGATCACGGTTTCGCCCTATGTCTTGCACCGGCGCCGGGGGCTTTGGGACAATCCCGACGCGTTCGACCCTTCCCGGTTCCTGGGCGAGCGGCGGGAACGCATCGACCGTTTCGCCTATATCCCGTTCGGCGCGGGCCCGCGCGTGTGCATCGGCATGGGCTTCGCGATGCAGGAGGCGATCGTCCTGCTCGCCCATCTTTTGCGCAGCCTTCGCTTCGATTTGGTCGAGGGCCAAGCTGTCATGCCGTTGCAACGGGTCACCTTGCGGCCTCGGGGCGGCTTGAAAATGCACGTAAGACGGCGTCGCGGGGCCGAGGTTTCCACAACGGAAAATTTCTTTGTGAAAGTCCGTTGACAGAGAATTCTGACCGGCCTATATGCGGCTCTCCCAACGGTTTGGCGCGTCTCGCGGCGGCTGAACATGCGGGTTACGGGAATTTTTCGAACGGGCTCCTCCCTGCTGAGAGAGGCGGGGTGGGAGGTCTTTCGGTTGTTCTTGCCGCGCGGAAGGCGCGGCGCGAGTTTCGAGCTTGGGCTTAAGCTTCGGCGGCGGATCGCCTCGAAGTTTAGGTTTGGCTTACTGGGGCTTCGGCCCCGCGCTGTTTGACAATCGCATCGGAAGAAAGAGAGACGTGGGCGGCGGGGTCCTTGCGGGGCTTTGGTCGCCGGGTCGGGTTTTCAGGCGCGAGCTTGGGAGCCGAATCCGGAGATTTTTAGCCCGAAGAGACAACTGACGGTCACGTTTCAAATCATCGCGCTTCGAATGAGCGCGCCGGACCGCCGGGAGGCGGACTGGCGCGTTCTCAAGTCGAAGCGGATGTGTTGGAACTCGTCAAGAGTACAATGTTCGCTAGAACATTGAAGTGACCAGTCAGGACCAGATCTCAGTTCAACTTGAGAGTTTGATCCTGGCTCAGAACGAACGCTGGCGGCAGGCTTAACACATGCAAGTCGAACGCTCGTAGCAATACGGGAGTGGCAGACGGGTGAGTAACGCGTGGGAACATACCCTCCGGTTCGGAATAGCTCAGGGAAACTTGGATTAATACCGGATACGGCCGAGAGGCGAAAGATTTATCGCCGGAGGATTGGCCCGCGTTCGATTAGCTTGTTGGTGAGGTAATGGCTCACCAAGGCGATGATCGATAGCTGGTCTGAGAGGATGATCAGCCACATTGGGACTGAGACACGGCCCAAACTCCTACGGGAGGCAGCAGTGGGGAATATTGGACAATGGGCGCAAGCCTGATCCAGCCATGCCGCGTGAGTGATGAAGGCCTTAGGGT
>DATNBG010000540.1:0-6062 GCA_035572075.1 Roseiarcus sp.
CCTTTCGCTGGGACGCGACGAGGGCCTCACCAAGACCCTATGGGACGAGGAGACCCAACGCCTCATCGGCTGCGGCATCGTGGGGCCCAACGCCGGCGACCTCATCTCCGAGGCGGCGCTGGCGATCGAGATGGGCGCCGAAGCCGAGGACATCGGGCTGACCATCCATCCCCACCCGACGCTGTCGGAGACCTTCGCCATGTCGGCCGAGGCCTTCGCCGGGATCCTCACCGACCTCTACATGCCCAAGAAGAAGTAGCGGGCGGCCGCCGCGATCGCGAAGCAATTTCATAGCCTTACGGAAGACTTTTCGTCCTGCGCCGGAGCGTGGCCGCGAGCCGCGCGGCGGTCGCGGGAGCGGGCGCCATTCGCGAGTCGGTTTTGAGCGATTCCAAGGGCTTGCGGCGCCATTTGCGATTCGCTGCCGCTGCCCGGCTGAATGGGATGGCGACGAGGCTGAAAAACGGGCGAAAGACACCGTCATTTCGCCAGGCGAAACGAAGCGTTTCGCAGGCATGCCGTAAGCCATTGGAATCGTTATGGGCGCCGAATCAGGCATTTCGCGGGATTGTTTGTTTTCAAAGGCTTAACTTCGTTTTCATTTCGCCGGATTCACGGCTTGTGTGTTTTCAATGACTTAGCTCCCTTTTTTCGTTTCGCCGGATCCACCGATTCCCCAAAGCCCCCGCGCCCGCCGCATGAGAAAGCGCGAGGCCCCGCGGCGAGGGCGGCACCTCATCCGGATCATTCTGAAAAACAGTACCTCGCGCCGGCTGGCCTGTCAAGAAAAAGTCGACTCCCGGCCCGCGGCCTCCTCCCGGATCGGATGCGCCGCCGGGGGAAATCAAGCGGGTCCTCGATGGAATCCCGTATGACCGCGGGTCGAAACCGCGTAGGAGGCATGCCGCGGGCCGCCTTGTCGGGCGAACGGCGCGGCTGGCGCAAAACCGGAGGACCTCATGCTGAAGCTCGTCGCGGCGCCGCTCGCCATGCTCCTGATCGCCACGGCGGGCGCGCATGGCCAAGAGCCGCAAGTCGCGCCGAAAGCCGGGCGCTATCAGATGGTCGCGGTCCCGGCCTCGCAGGCCCAGACTTTTCCCGAGGCCCTTCTCCTGGACACGGCGACAGGGCAGAGCTGGCTGCTGTATCACGAAACCGGCCAGGCGATTGAATGGCTCCCGCTTCCGTTCTGGGCCGGAAAGGACCGGCCCGCGACGCCCTTGCCGCCTCCTCCTGACGCGGTTCTCCCCTCGCGCTGAGCGCGCCGCGTCAGGACGATTTCTCCTCGTCTTCCGGCGATGGGATGACGGTCCCCGAGTTCGGCTCGATCCAGGCCATGTGATCGTGGACGGCGACGCAGCCCGGCGCATTCTCGGCGATCACCCTGAGACCGGCGCGCAGCCTCTCGTCGGTGATCGAGCCGGTGAAGGTGACGACGCCGCTCTCGACCTCGACGCCGACGCTGGCCCGCGGCGCCCAGTCGAGCTTGTCGAGCTCGGCCAGGATCGCGGCCTTGATGTCGGCGTCGGAATGCGGCTCCGCCGCTTGCGGATTCGTGGCCAAGAGGGCCCTGAGCAGGTCGGAGCGCGCAACCACCCCGACGACGGCGTCCCCGCGCACGACCGGCAGGCGCTTGACGCGGCGGCGGATCATCCGGTCCACCGCTTCGCTGAGCTCGGCGTCCTCGCCGATCGTCTCGACGTCGCGGGTCATGACCTCGCCGGCCTTGCGCCCGTGCACGTGCGTGTAAGACTCGGCCGCCCGCCCGCTGCCGAGCAGAAGCTCGAGCCAGTAGGGATGCTTGGGTTCGGCGCCGAGACCGCTGTGGCGAAGCAGGTCGCCCGCGCTCAACACCCCGGTCAGGGCGTGATTGGCGTCGAACACGAAGACCGCGCTGACCCGCGCCTGCAGCATCGTTTCGATCGCCTCGGCGATGCTCGCGCTCTCCGGCACGCCGAGCACGCCGTGGGTCATGACGTCCCGAACCTTCATGCCTTTATCCTCCGCGAGGAGCCCCTTCGTTAAGCGACGCCACGGGCGCGGGGAAGGGGGGGAGCAAATCGTCTTGCCGGCCGCCCACGCTTGCCGCCTTATGCGAAAGTCTGCTCCCTGGAGAGGCATGATGGCGAATCCGGCGCTCGTCGAGGCCACGCGGGGGAACCGAATCGAATCCGCCCATCGCGGGGCAGGCTGCGTCGTCGATGCGGACGGGGGAGTGGTCATGGCGTTCGGCGACGCCGAGCGGCCGGTCTATCCGCGCTCGGCCGTCAAGGCGCTGCAGGCCCTGCCGCTTGTCGAAAGCGGCGCCGCCGACCGGCTCAGCCTGAGCGACAAGGAGATCGCGCTCGCCTGCGCGTCTCACTCGGGCGGCGAGGACCATGTCGCGACCGCGCGCTCGATGCTCGCCAAGGCCGGATTCGACGAGCGCGTGCTGGAATGCGGCGCGCATTGGCCGCTGGGCGAAACGGAGGCGCGGGCGCTGGCGCGCTCGGGCCGGACGCCGACATGCCTGCACAACAACTGCTCGGGCAAGCACGCGGGCTTCGTCTGTGGCGCCCGCGCGATGGGGGTCGATCCGAAAGGCTATGTCGCGCCGGACCACCCCGTGCAGCGCGAGGTCAAGGCGGCGATCGCGGCGATGACCGGCGCGTCCCTGAGCGAGGAAACGCGCGGCGTCGACGGGTGCTCGATCCCCACTTACGCCATTCCGTTGACGGCGCTGGCCTTGGGCTTCGCCCGCCTCGGTTCGGGCGCGGGGCTCGCGCGCGAGCGCCGCGCCGCGGCGGCGCGCATTCGCGCCTGCGTCGCGGCGCATCCGGCGACGGTCGCGGGCAAAGGGCGCTTCGACACTGAGCTCATGAGCCTTCTCGGACCCCGCGCCTTCCTGAAGTCGGGCGCGGAAGGCGTCATCTGCGCGGCGCTGCCCGAAGCGGGCCTCGGCCTCGCGGTCAAGGCCGACGACGGGGCGGGGCGCGCGGCGCAGGTGATGATCGCGGCGCTGATCCGGCGCTTCGGCGGCTTCGACGGCGAGACCGCCGCGCGTCTTCAGCGCTTCGTCTCGCCCCGGCTTTTGAACTGGAACGGCGCCGAAGTCGGGCGGCTCCGTCCCGCCGGTCCGCTGGCGTAACGCGCGCCCCCGTGAGAGAAGGGCCGATGCGACGCGCGCCTTTCATGCTTGCTGCGCTCCCGGGCCTCGCCCTCATCGCCTGCGCGGGCGCTGCCTGCGCGGCGGACCGCTGCGCCGACATCGCGCAGTCGATCGAGATGCTGCATGACGGCGATCCCTATCAGGCGTCGACGCTCTTGTTCGCCGCCGCGCGGTCCGGCTGCGAGCCGCAAGCGCGCGCGCTTCTTCATCGCGGCGCGGCGATCGACGCCAAGGACCGCGAGGGCAAGACCGCGCTCGCCATAGCGGCGGAAGCGAACAAGCTCGCGGTGATGAAGCTGCTCATCGAGCGCGGGGCCGACATCAATGCGCGCGCCGTCAATGGCGCGACGCCGCTGTTCGCCGCGGCGAAAGAGGATCGCGGCCCGGCGGTCGCGCTTCTGCTCGATCGGGGGGCCGATCCCAACCTTGCCGGCCCCCAGGGCCTCACTCCGCTCGCCGCCGCCGCCTATAACGGGTCGCCCGACAGCGTCGAGGCGCTGCTGAAGCATGGCGCTGACCCGAATGCGCTCGACGACGAGGGCAAGAGCGCGATGATCTACGCCGCCGGCCGCGCCTATGCGCCGGTCGTCGCGCTGCTCGTTCAGGCCGGCGTCGATGTCAACCGCCGTTACGCCCACGGCCTGACCGCGCTCATGTGGGCGGCGGGGCACGACAGGTCCGCGGGCGTCGAGGATGTGGAGGCGACGATCAGGATGCTGATCGAGCACGGCGCCGAGCCGGGCCTCAAGGATGACCGCGGCAAGACCGCCGCCGAGATCGCCCGCGGCCTTGGCGACGAACGGGCGGCCAAGCTGCTCGCGCGCTGAGCCCTCTCGCGCCTCTATGGTCAAAACCCAATTTCATATCGGTCGCGACCGTTTGGGTGGCCGCGAGCATTAGTCAGTGCTGATCGAGAGAATTCGGCGGATAATCTCTTCGGCATTCGCATCGAAGCAGCGCCCGTGACATAAAAGGACTCGCTGGGGCTGCCACTCGCGGATCTTCGCAGCCACGGTCCCCGCGGCGCGACGTTGGAGGAATAGCGGCAAGCGCATCCCGAAGAATGTCCGACCGCCCGGGTAGGCCATCCCAGTCAGCCTTGTGGCCGTCCTCCAAGGCTCATTCATTCTGTCCAGCTCGATGTTGATGATTGTATCGGCGAGAACAAGGCTTCGTGTCTCTCGGTGAAAGAAAATGAATTCCTTGAAGTAGCCGCCTGGAAAGAGCGTCTGGTCGAGGTCCTCACGCCACTCCTTGGGCGGCGTGGTGTCGAGATCGCGTGCGAAACGAATGTTGAGACGCCGTGCTCGTGCGCGTTGGCGCACACGCGGGGATGCCCATGCAATGGCGTCAGGAAACGCATCGGCCCACTCCCCTATGTGGGCGTAGTGAAACTGGTTCGGCGAAATAAGGTGGCGGACCCGCCCGAGCTTCTCGATCTCGTCCGCCAGCCTGCGCTCAAACCGAACTGGCGAGTGAAGGAACAGGTCGCCGTCCGACAGACGCACGACCGTCATTCGGGTTGTGAACGGCAGCGGAAGCCTGATCCCGGCGACGGTGAGATATTCAAATGGCCCATCGACAATGCCGATGTTGGGCGCGACCGGCTTGTAGACGGAAATCGGTTCGTAGAGTGATGCGGACGCGGCGCTGCTCAATGGTCCGGTTCCCTCAGCCCGAACGCACAGGCTCTAAAACCCGGCCAGATAGGCGGCGATGGCGGCGAGCTGCTCGGGCGTGGCGGAGTTCATCAGCGACGACATGCCGGGGTTGTTGGCGCGGGCGCCAGTGCGGAAGTCCATCATGGTCTTCAAAAGATAGTCGTGCTGCTGGCCGGCGAGGCGCGGCACCGAGGAATCGCCCTGATACTGCTCCAAATGACAGCTGGTGCAGACGATCGAGTTGATGGCGACCATCGCGGTCGCCGTATCCGCCTTGGAAGCCTGAGGCGCGCCGGTATTGGGCCATTTCTTGGCGGAGAAATATCCGGCCAGCGCGAGCGCGTCCTCCTTGGAGAGGCTTTGCGCGATCGGCGTCATGCGATCGTCCTTGCGCGCGCCTTTCTGGAAATCGCGGAGCTGGAGGTAGAGATAGCCCTCCTGCTGGCCCCAGATGATAGGGATCGCCTTCTCCAGGGGCAGACCTTTTTCGCCGTGGCAGGCGGCGCAAATCGCCGCCTTGTCCTCGATCGAATCCGCGTGAGCGGCGGCGGCCCCGCCGATGACGACGGCGGCCACAACAACGCTGCGCAACATTGAGGGAATCCTTCGCGGGCCCGGAGATGAGGGCCATTTGGCTTGGCCGCGCGCCAAGGTCAAACGAAAAGGCCGCCGCCCCCGGACTTATGATCCGGGGGAAGCGGCCGAAGCAATCGGGCTTAAGATCAGTCGGTCGTGAAGGCGATGATGCTGTCTCCGCGCTTGTAGTCGAGCTGGGTGTTCCCGCCCGAGCCGACGACGATGTACTGCTTCCCGTCGACCACGTAGGACGAGGGAGGCGCGTTCACGCCCGCGCCCGCCTGGAACTGCCAGAGCTGCTTGCCGTTCGACGAGTCGTAGGCCTTGAACGCGCCATTGCCCTCGCCCGCGAACACGAGGCCGCCGGAGGTGGCGAGGATGCCGCCGATCATCGGCTGCGGCGTCTTCACCTGCCAGGCGATCTTGCCGGTGTTGTAGTTGACCGCGGTGATGTTGCCGGTCTGGATTCCGCCCGGGATGTTGGTGAACGCGCCGCCGAGCCAGAGCTTGCCGTCCGGATAGGGCTGCTCGGCGACCGTATAGGTCATCTCCTGTTCGAGGTTGAGCGCGTAGGTGAGATTCTGGCCCGGATCGGTCGCCATCGGCGACCATTCGACGCCGCCGTTCGCGCCGGGGAACATCTTGGCGGAACTGGGATCGAGCGGCTTGGTCGGGGT
>DATNBG010000541.1:0-6050 GCA_035572075.1 Roseiarcus sp.
GTCATCCTTATGGAAGTGATAAAGGTTGAGGCCGCCAAAAGCGGCGTGAATCTGGTCCTGGATGCCGACGTTTTCCTTCAAGAGGTCTCTTTCGGTGCGGACCGCGCGTTTGAAGAGATCGAACTTTGTGATTGAGCGGCCGCTCAGGAACTCCATCAGGGCGATGAACCCGACGGTGAAGGACGAGGAGCTTCCGAGCCCGGAATTTCCCGGCAAGTCGGAAATGATCGCCAGGTTCAGGGGCTTGTCATAGCCCATATCGAGCAGCGTCGCCCGGATCACATTGTGTTTAATGTCCTCGACCCGGTCGACGCCCTCCACGATCCGGTAGGTGATGCGATAGCGATGTTCGGCGAAATCCGCCATCGGCAGCGCGATGGTGTAGATGTACTTGTCGATCGAGGCGCCCAGCACCGCCCCCGGGTAGTCATGAAAATAGGTGGGGTAGTCGGTCCCGCCGCCGAACAAACTGATCCGGAGCGGCGATCGGGAAATATTGATCACTGAAGCCGTCCCCCGGTCAAAGCCAAAGACGAGAATTCAAAGCGCTTTGCCGATTTCCGCCCGAATCTTCCGCCGCGTCGGATCAATGCAATCGCAGGAGCAGGATGGGAATGTTCGATCCCGACAGGTTGCGAGGCGCAACTCTGAGTCGAAAAAAGCCTCGTTTCACATTGTGATTATCGCGCGGGCGGTCATAACATGGCGAAGTGAGAGGGTCCACCCTTGCGCGATAGTCCGCCATCCGCCGCCGCGGCGCCGAGAGAAGCGGCCGGTCTCATTTTTCCGCTGAGCCCAGAATGGCCCGGTGCGCCACCATGAACCGATAGGCTCTGATCCGCGCAAGGACTCCGATCGCCAGAATGCGGTCCCGCGCTCCGCTCAGGCGCCTGGTGGTTAGAAGCGCCAGCGCGCCGGGGGCGATCGCCAGGAGCCCCCCCCATTCGTGCGCCATCATGGGCGCCCGCCCCTTGCCCTCCCGCCGCGCCGCGGTGAACCATTCAAGCGTGAGGCGCCGCCATTTGCGCTCAAGTTCGTCCATGGTCCGGCGCGCCGGGTGTTCCACGATCGAGCGGGGCGCGAAGCCGATGCGATAGCCTTTGGCCCGCGCCCTGCGACACCAGTCGATGTCCTCGGGAACGCCGTTCTCGAACGGGCCGACCGCGTCGAACACCGAACGCGGCACGAACATCGAGGCGGTGACGGTGAACCCGCGGCGCTTGACGTAGCGCTCGTTCTGAAACGCGAAGACGCTCTCGAACGCCTCGGCCGCGGTCATCCGGCGCTTGTCTCCGACCAGGACGTCGACCCTCCCGCCGACAAAATCGGAGAAACGCAAACCGGCGAGACCTTCCTCGAGCCAACGCCGGTCTGGCCGGCAGTCGCTGTCGAGGAACGCGAGCGCCTCGCCTCGCGACGCGCGAACGCCGGCGTTGCGCGCCGGGCCCGCCCCGCGTTCCTCGACCTCGACGATGCGTCCGCGCGCGCCCACGAGCTCGCGCAGCGCGTCGGGCCCGCGCGAGGAGCCGTTGTCCGCGATGATGATTTCGGTGCGATCTTTGGGGAACGTCTGTTCGCCGAGCAGCGCCAGGCAGGCGTCCAGGTTGTCGTAATCGTCGAGGTGCGGCACGATTACCGAGACAGTCTTGATGTCCGGGGGCGGGCCGCCCGCTTCAGCGGGCGCCGTTGGTTCAGTCTCGCCGGCGGTCATGGCCGGGTCAGGCGCACGGTTTTTCGGCCCGTGTCAAGCCGCAACCCTCCGAGCCGTTTCGCGCTTGCTCGCCCCTTATGCTAGGAGCCTGCGCGCCATGCGCATCGCCTGGGCGCCGCATCCGCGAAGCAACGAAGGGACGCGAATGTGAAGATTGGCGTAATCGGCTGCGGCTATGTTTTCGACCACTACATGGCGACCTGGGCGCGACATCCCGGACTGGCTCTCAAGGGCGTGGCGGACCGTGACGGCGCTCGCCGGGACGCGGCGGCGGAGGCTTACAAGCTCAAGGCCTACGCCAGCAACGAGGAGCTTCTCGCCGACCCCGAAATCGCCATCGTCGTCAACCTCACCAGCATCGAGAGCCATGTCGAGGTGACTCGCGCCGCCCTCATGGCCGGAAAGCATGTCTACTCGGAGAAGCCGCTTGCGCCGGACATGGGCGAGGCCCGGGCGCTGATCGAGCTTGCCGAGAGCCTCGGGCTTAGGCTCTCCTGCGCGCCCTCGAACGCGATGAGCGACACGACGCAAACGATGTGGAAGGCCGTGCGCGACGGCGCGGTCGGCGACGTGCGGATCGTCTACGCGGAATTCGACGACAACGTCATCTATCGGATGTATCCGGAAATCTGGAAGAGCCGCACGGGCGCGCCCTGGCCCTATCTCCACGAATACGAGTGGGGCTGCACCACAGAGCATGTCGGTTACCATCTGACCTGGCTTTGCGCGATCTTCGGTCCGGTGGAAAGCATGACCGCCTTCTCCAAGCTGACCCTTCCCGACAAGACGGACCTGCCGCTCCACCCCTCCGATACGCCTGACTTCTCGGTTGCTTGCCTCAACTTCAGAAGCGGGGTCGTGGCGCGCGTCACCTGCAGCATCGGCGTCCCATACGACCATCGCATGCGCATCGTCGGTAATCTCGGCATGCTCACCGCCGACACTTATCGAGACTACCGGTGTCCGGTTTACCTGGAGCGATTCAGCCAACTGACGCTGAACGCGCGCAAGGCGATGTCGGTTCGGGTCAACTCGCTATTGCAGGGTCTGCTCGGCGTGGGCGGAAGAAAGGTGAAACTGCTACGCAATCCCCCGCCGGGGGCGGACGCGCGCGATACGTCTCAGCGCGCGCGATGGTGGTCGCCCCGCGATCTCCTGCGGGCGGCGGCGCGGCGCGAACTCGGCCAGCAGGACAAGGCGATCGGCGTCGCGGAACTCGCGGACGCGCTTGAGACCGGGCGCCCATCCTTTCCGCCGCATGACTTCACCTTGCACCTGACCGAACTGACCATCGCGATCCAGAACGCCGGGCCGGACGGCGGTTCGATCCGGCTCAAGACCAGCTTCGCGCCCATCGAGCCGCGACCCGAGACGCTGGCCTCGAAGCTCGACTATGCGAGGTTCAGGGAGCCGTCCTGGATCGGGCGGGCGATCGAACGGCGGATCTTGCGGATGCACCAGCATTGAGCCCGTCGAGCGCGGGAGCGGCGTCAGTGTTCCGCTGGGGAATCATCGGCGCCGGATATGCGGCGCGCAAATTCGTGCTGGGGCTACGCGCCTCGGACGGCGGCGCGCCCGCGCTCGTCTGCTCGCGCACCGAAGCGAATGCGCGCGCCTTCGCCCGGGACTTCGGCATCGCCAATGTTCGCCTGAGCGTCGAGGACGCCGCGCGATCGCCGGACGTGGACGCCTTCTATATCGCAACCCCGCCCACGGCCCATCGGGACCAAGCCATGGCCTGCCTCTCGGCGGGGAAGCCCGTGCTGGTTGAAAAGCCTTTCGCCGCGTCGCGGGTCGACGTTGAGGCGATCGTTCAGGCGGCGCGATCCTCGGGCGTCTTCTGCATGGAGGGCATGTGGACGCGCTTCCTGCCGCTCGTCGCGGAGTTGCGGACGATGATCCGCGCTGGAGCGATCGGAACGCCCCGCAGCTTCTGCGGCAGTTTCGGGGCCTCGAACCTGCCCGGCGCGGGCGAAAGCCTGTTCAATCCGGACCTCGCCGGCGGGGCGCTTCTCCACCGCGGGATCTATCCCCTGGCGATGGCGTTCGACCTCCTGGGCGAGGCTGAGCTTGCGGCTGCAACCGCAAGAAAAGGCGCAACCGGCGTGGACGAGGATTGCGTTCTCACGCTGCGCCACGGAAACGCGGCGCTGTCGACCGTGCGGGCAAGCCTGAGGGCGCCGCTTCCCAACGACCTGACCATCGAGGGCGATCACGGCTTAATTCATGTCCATGCGCCGATCTTCCGGCCGTTCCGCCTGACATGGACCACGACCCGGCCGGCAAGCCGCCTCAAGCCCGGCAATCTCCGCCTCGAAAGATTGCGCGAGGGCGCCCTGGCGCAGGCCGCGCGGCAGCGGTTCGGAGGATTGGCGGAGGCGCTCAGGCCCGGCGGAAGGCGGACCGTCACCCGGACCTATGGGGGCAACGGATATCATTACGAGGCCGACGAGGCGATGCGCTGCGTCCGGCGGGGAGAGACGGAGAGCGCATTGATGCCGCTCGAGCAAAGCCTCGCCATCGCGGCGCTGATCGACAAGGCTCGCGCCTCCTGGGCCGGTCAACGCCCCGAGTGAAGACGCCCGCGAAGCGCGCCGCAAAAAAGCGCAAGCCGGTCTTTCGCGAAAAAGCGCGCGAAACCAAGGAATCCAGAGCCTGCTGCGATTCCGTCGAATCGCAGCAGGCTCTGGGCGCGCCGGGCTTCATCGGCCGAATCGCTCGTTGGCCTTCAGGTCGCGCGCAAACTCTGGCCTCGGACCGGCGCGGCTGGGCGCCCGGACCGGGCGCTCCTTTTGCATGGAGGGAAATTCGATCGCGGCGCCGTTGGCGAGATGATCGAAAACCTGCGCCGCGCGGCGGCGCCAGGAATGATGCTCGCGCACGAACGCGCCGGCGGCGTCCACCGCCCGCTGATTGTTCGGATTCAATCGATCCTCGTCGAGGCGCGCCGCGAGGTCGGAACCGTCCGGCGCCACCTCGCAGAACGCGTCCTTGGGCAGGATCGCTTCATATTCGCCGCTCCGGGGCAGGACCCCGAGCAGGCGCGTTCCGGCCGCGAGCCCCTCGAAATATCGCATCACCAGCGGGCTGAACCCTCCCGTGCGCGCGGGGTTGTCGAGGTCGGGCGGGGTCACGACGAAATACTGCGCGCTGGACGTCAGCCGTCCCAGCTCCTCGGTGGTCAACCCTCCGTCCTTGGAATGGACATAACGCAGGCCGCGCGCCGCGCAATACGCGAGCAGCGCCTGATGCAACGGCTCGTAGCGGCGCCCCATCCAGAATGCGAAAACCGACTTCTCCTCCCGGCGGGGATAAAAGATGTCGGTGTGGGCCCCGAACGGCAGCCAGACGAATTTCGCCAGCGGGAATCGCCGCTTCAATTCGTCCACCGCCTCGCGGTAGGCGACAAAGCACGGATCGAGGCGTTCGACCGTCGCGACCAGGCCGATCTTGGTCAGCGAAGGCTTCCAGGCATCGAGGACGAAGTTGGACCGGCGGGCGCGCAGGTTCAAATAGGAAGCCAGGTGAATCGCGCTGCTGGGGCGCGCCGCAAGCTGGATCCAGAACAGCGCGTCGCACGCCTTCACCTGGGAGCGCGCCTCGCTCCACTCGCCGCGCCGCTCCCACGCGAGCGGCGGGGGAGCGATGGTCCGGACGCCGGGCTCAAGAGCCAATCCGGAAAACAGCGGCGGCAAGAGCGTCGTCCAATAGACGCTCGGATTGAGCGCCGAGTTGGAAAGCAGGCCCAGTTCCATAACACCCCCGGAACCGCCGCCCCGTAACGCTACGTCCCGAATGGCAAAGGCCGCAACGCCGCGTAGCGGCTCGCAGTGCAACATTGCCCGAGTTGGGCGATTTTAGCAAACCGCCAAAGGCTCGCTTAACACAACTCCCCGATGTTCGGGCCACGGAAATCCGTGGAATCCTTGACTTTTGCGCGAGTCGGCCGGTTAGGGCCCGCGGGTCAAGCAAGTGCGCCCGCCCGGCGCGCGCCCAACGTTTCGCGAGCTTGCGCGCTCGCCGCGGCGGGAGGTCCCGCGGCGCAGAAAGGCGAAAAAAAGCGGGGGCGCCGCTGAGAAAAACTTTAGCATTTTGGCAAATCGTTCCAGACCCGTTAGAACACCATAAAGCCGCGCGGCGTTTGATGGCCGCAGTTTCACCCGAGGCGCGCGGTCTCACGCGGACCGGCGGCCCCGACAGCCGCGGGCTTCCCATGTCGACACTCGGCCTTGACCGCCTTTTGCGCAACCGCCGCGGCAATGTGGCGATGATGTATGCGCTCGTCGCGCCGATCCTGGTGTTCGGCGGAGGGGCGGCGATCGACTACGGCCGGGCGGCG
>DATNBG010000542.1:0-8426 GCA_035572075.1 Roseiarcus sp.
CTCAGCGCCGCCGCCGCCGCCGGGGGGGTGACCACGCTGGTGACGCGCCCCGACACCAACCCGCCTGTCGACGACCCCGCGATGGTCGACTTCATCCTGCGCCGCGCGCGCGACGACGCCAAGGTTCGCATCCATCCCGCCGCGGCCCTGACCAGGGGGCTTAAGGGCGAGGAGATCGCCGAGATTGGCCTACTCGCCGAAGCGGGCGCGATCGCCTTCTGCGATGGGGCCCGGTCGGTCGCGGACGCCATGACCATGCGCCGCGCCCTGACTTACGCCCGCGACTTCGACGCGCTGGTCGCGCCGGTCCCGGACGACCGGTCGCTGAGCCGCGGGGGCGTGATGGCGGAGGGCCTGCGCGCGAGCTGGCTCGGGCTGTCGGGCGTGCCGCGCGAGGCGGAAACGATCGTGCTCGAGCGCGATCTGCGCCTGGTCGCGCTGACCGGCGCCCGCTATCACGCGGCGCTCATTTCGAACCATCTGTCGCTCGAGGCGATGGCCCGCGCGCGAGAGGCTGGACTCGCGGCGACGTGTGGCGTCTCGATCAATCACCTGACCTTGAACGAACTCGATGTCGGCGACTATCGCACCTTTCTCAAACTCAGCCCGCCGTTGCGCTCCGAGGACGAGCGCCTGGCCCTGGTCGAGGCGCTGGGCGCCGGCCTCATCGACGTCGTCTCATCCGACCACGACCCGCAGGACGTCGAAACCAAGCGGCTGCCGTTCGCGGAAGCCGCGGCGGGCGCGATCGGCGTCGAGACGATGCTGTCCGCGAGCCTGCGCCTGGTTGCGGGCGGACATGTGACGCTGCCCCGCCTCATCCGCGCGATGACCGCGCGGCCGGCCGAGATTCTGCGCCTGCCGGTCGGGAGGCTCACGGTCGGCGCGCCGGCCGACGTCATCCGCTTCGATCCGGACGAGCCTTATGTGCTCGATCCGGCCTCGCTCCATTCGCGCTGCCACAATACGCCCTTCGACGGCGCCAGGCTCGAGGGGCGGGTCAAGATGACGTTGGTTGCCGGGCGGATCGCGCACGAATAGTCTGATCGAAAAGCACTTTCGTTCATTCTTCCTCGGTTGGAAGCGCGCATGGGTTGGGTTTCTTACGGCGGGGCGCTGGCGCTAGCGCTCGGCTATTGTCTCGGATCGATTCCTTTTGGGCTCGTGCTGACCAAGCTCACCGGGGCCGGCGATTTGCGGGCGATCGGCTCGGGGAACATCGGCGCGACTAATGTCCTGCGCACTGGCCGCAAGGGGCTTGCGGCGGCGACGCTCGTGCTCGACGCCCTGAAGGCGACGCTGGCCGTCGTGCTCGCGTGGGCGGCGTTCGGACCGCCGACGGCGCTGGCGGCGGCGGCAGGCGCGGTCCTTGGCCACATGTATCCGGTCTGGCTCAAGTTCCGCGGCGGCAAGGGCGTTGCGACCTACCTTGGCGGCCTCATCGGCCTTGCCTGGCCGGCGGCGATCGTGTTCGCTATCGTCTGGCTCGCGGTTGCGGCGCTCACGCGTTACTCGTCGGCGGCGGCGCTCGCGGCGACCATCGCTTCGCCGGTCGCCCTGGCGGCGAGAGGGGAGGGCGGCGCGGCTTTGGCGTTCGCGGCGCTGTCGGCGCTGATCTGGTTCAAGCACAGCGCGAACATCGCCCGCCTTCTCAACGGCTCCGAGTCGAAAATCGGGCGGAAAACCTGAAGGGAATGGCGATCAAACCGGAGTTGCGCCTCACCGACCAGCAGCGTTTCGATTGGCTGCGGCTCGTACGGTCGGAGAACGTCGGCCCGCGAACCTTTCGGGCTCTCGTCACCAATTTTGGCGGCGCCCGGGCGGCGCTGAACGCGCTGCCAGCTCTCGCGCGGCGCGGCGGGGCGTCGCGCGAGATCCGCGTCGCTTCGATCGAGGAGATCGAAAAGGAGCTCATCGCCGCGCGCAAGCTCGGCGTGCGCTTCATCGCGCTTGGCGAGCCGGACTATCCGTCGGCGCTGCGGGAGATCGATTCCGCGCCCCCGATTCTCGCGCTGCGCGGCCAAGCGGAGGGCTTGCGCAAGGCCGCGGTCGCGATTGTGGGCTCCCGCAACGCTTCAGCCGCCGGGCTGACCTTCGCCGAGCGGCTGGCCCGCGGGTTGGGGCAAGCCGGTTACGTCATCGTCTCGGGGCTGGCGCGGGGGATCGATCAGCGCGCCCATCTCGCGAGCCTGGAGACTTGCGCGGTCGGCGTGCTCGCTGGCGGACATGGAAAGCCCTATCCGGGCGACGCTGTGCCGCTGATGGAGCGGATGGTCGAATCCGGCGCGATCCTGTCCGAAATGCCGATCGAGTGGGAGCCGCGCGGGCGAGACTTCCCGCGGCGCAACCGCATTGTGTCCGGTCTCGCCCTGGGCGTCGTCGTGGTTGAGGCGGCGCGAGGTTCGGGCTCGCTCATCACCGCGAGATTCGCGCTCGATCAGAACCGCCAGGTCTTCGCCGTCCCTGGCTCTCCCCTCGATCCGCGCGCCGAGGGAACCAACGACCTCCTGAAGCAGGGAGCGTCGATCTGCACGGGCCCGGACGACGTGTTGACGGCGCTCGAGCCCGTCCGCTCGAGCGATCTCGCCGCCATGCGCGAGGCCGGCGGCGAGCCTGGAGAACCGCTCTGGGGGGAGCAGGCGCTCTACGGGGTCGATCCGGAATCGACCCCGCGAACGCGGCCCGGCGACGAGTTCGACGACATGAGCGGATCGCCCTACAAGACCGGCGATGAAGCCTCGGCCGCGCGTGAGCGGATCGTCGCCTTGCTCGGCCCATCGCCGATCACGCTCGATGAGCTGGCCCGGGCGGCGGAGGCCCCGGCGCGCGCGGTGCGGGTGGCGCTGCTCGAACTCGAGCTCGCGGGGCGCGTCGAATATTCGGGCGACCGCGTCGCCTTGCGCGCGCCTGCTGACCAAACGTAAGCCTGACCGATCTCAATCGAACGAAGTGCCGCCGTGATGCAGCCCGGCGGCGGGCTCATAGGAGTCCTCGTCCGCGCGTTCGGCTTCGGCGACAGCGTTGGTGCGAACGAATATTTCGCTTTCCGCCTTCGCCATCCCGAGGAAATAAGCCAGGAGCTCGAGGCGGCCCGCGATCGCCATCGCTTCGAGCTGGGCGGTCATGTCGGTGATGTAGCGCGCGACGTCAAGCGCCTCCCGCGTGACGGCCGCGTCAGGCGAATCGTCGGCGCTTCTCGGCGCTCTCGGCGGAGCGCCCCTTCCGGCTCTCCCATTCTCTCCGCGTTTCCGCCTCGGGAAACCCAAATCCTCGATCATTGGATAAAACTGTTCCATTCGGGCGGACACCTTCCCAATCCCCGCTTCCAGGAAGACTGCCTTCCGCGACGCACCCGTCGCAACGATTCGGGCTCGGCCCCGTTTACAAGCCCATGAGACGCTTAATTTTAAGCGAAAAACAAGTCGTTCTCGACAATATTGCGCGGCCGGCGCATCCACAATTATGTTGAGACCCGGCTACAACCGGCCGGCCCCATCGCCCTTCGGGTCGCCCGCCAAGACATCGGCGAGGCGGTCCAGCGCGCCCTGGAGGATATAGGCTGCGGCCATCCTGTCGACCACGCGGGCCCGCCTGGCGCGCGAAACGTCGTTGGCGATCAGCGACCGGGTGACGGCGGCGGTCGAGAACCGCTCGTCCCAGAATGCGACCGGCAGACCCGTCCGCATCGACAGATTGCGCCCGAACGCCCGCGTCGATTGCGCGCGGGGAGTGTCGCGCCCGTCGAGATCGAGCGGCAGCCCGATGACGATTCCGGCGACCTCGAACTCGGAGAAGATCGCGATCAGCCCCTCGGCGTCCCTCATGAATGCGCCGCGCGGCAGAGTCTTGAGAGGCGAGGCGAGGCGGCGTTCGACGTCGGAGATTGCAACGCCGATGGTCTTGGCCCCGAGGTCGAGGCCGGCCAGGCGGCCTTTGGGAGGAAGGCTTAGGGCGAGATCTTCGATCGCGATCGGGGGGCGCATCGGCTCAAGCGCGCTATCACGGGGCCGCGCGCAAGTCGACGGCGAAAACGGCCGTCGTATCCGGGCATGTCGCGGGCGGGTCTCGCATGGCTCGTTTGCCAGCCAAATATCGGCGATGTATAGGGGCGCTCCCGCTTTTCCTTGGGTTTTGGGAGCTTGGGATGTCCGTCGATCTCAACGCCGTCCGCCGCATCGCGCATCTCGCGCGCATCGAGGTGAGCGAAGCTGAGACGCCGCACCTGCAACGTGAGATTAACGCGATTCTCAAGTTCGTCGAGGCCCTCGACGCGGTCAATGTCGACGGCGTCCAGCCGATGACCTCGGTCATTCCCATGCGGCTGCCGATGCGCGAGGATATCGTCACCGACGGCGATATTGCCTCTAAGGTGCTCGCCAATGCGCCGCGGAGCGAGGACGGCTTCTTTGTCGTTCCCAAAGTGATTGAGTGATCCGCCGCGGCGGGACGCCCGTCTTTCCAAGGACTCCAGTTTGACCGATCTGACCTCGCTCACGCTCGCCGAAGCGCGCGATCGTCTCAAGTCCCGGGCGATTTCGAGCCTCGAGATGACCAGAGCCCATCTCGAGGCGATCGAGCGCGCCAGAGGACTCAACGCGTTTGTCGCCGTCACCGCGGACAAGGCTCTTGAAATGGCGCGCGCCAGCGACGCGCGCCTGGGCAAGAAAGAGGCGGGTCCGCTCGAGGGCGCGCCGATCGGCGTCAAGGATCTTTACGCCACGGAAGCGGTCCACACCCAGGCGTGCAGCCATATCCTCCAGGGCTTCAAGCCGCCCTACGAATCGACGGTCACCGCAAACCTGTGGCGCGACGGGGCGGTGATGCTGGGCAAGCTCAACATGGACGAGTTCGCCATGGGCTCGTCGAACGAGACGTCCTGTTACGGGCCTGTCGCTTCGCCTTGGCTGCCGCCCAACTGGAGCCCCGCGCGCGGACGCGAAGCGCTGGGCTCGGGCAAGCGAGGCCTGTTGACGCCGGGGGGCTCTTCCGGCGGCTCCGCGTCCGCCGTCGCCGCGCGCCTCTGTCTCGCCGCGACGGCGAGCGACACCGGCGGTTCGATCCGCCAGCCGGCCGCGTTCACCGGCATTGTCGGCGTCAAGCCGACTTACGGCCGCTGCTCACGCTACGGAATGGTCGCCTTCGCCTCATCGCTCGATCAGGCCGGACCGCTCGCGCGCACTGTGCGCGACGCCGCGATCATGCTCAAAGCGATGGCGGGGCCCGACGCGAAGGATTCGACGTGCTCGCCAGCCCCCGTTCCCGACTATGAAGCGGCGGTCGGGCGCTCGGTGAAGGACATGACAATCGGCGTGCCCAAGGAGTATCGCCTTGACGGAATGAGCGACGAAATCGAACGCTTGTGGGCGCAGGGCGCGGAGTGGCTTCGCGCCGCTGGCGCGCGCGTCGTCGACGTCAGCCTGCCTCACACGCCCTATGCGCTGCCCGCTTATTATATAGTGGCGCCGGCGGAAGCCTCGAGCAACCTCGCGCGCTACGACGGCGTGCGCTACGGCCTGAGAGAACCCGCCTCCGACGTGATCGAGCTTTACCAGAAGACGCGGGCCAAGGGATTCGGGGCGGAAGTGCGCCGGCGCCTCATGATCGGGACCTATGTTCTCTCCGCCGGCTATTACGACGCCTATTACCTCCGGGCGCAGAAAATCCGCACCCTCATCAAGCGTGACTTCGAGCGCGTCTTCGCCGACGGCGTCGATGCGATTCTGACGCCCGCCACTCCGTCCGCCGCCTTCGGGATCGGCGAGAAGGGGTCGGAGAATCCGGTCGAAATGTATCTCAACGACGTCTTCACCGTGACCGTCAACATGGCGGGTCTGCCGGGGCTTGTCGCGCCCGCGGGCTTCTCGGGCGAGGGCCTGCCGCTCGCGCTGCAGCTGATCGGCCGTCCGTTCGACGAGGAGACGCTGTTCTCGCTTGGCGAGACGATCGAGCAGTCGGCGGGCCGGATGACGCTTCCCGAGCGGTGGTGGGGATAGACGAGGGTTGGGTCCGTGAGCTGGGCGAGAGACATGGCGAGCGCGAAATTCATCAAGGGCGCAACCGGCGATTGGGAGGTGATCGTCGGGCTCGAGGTCCACGCCCAGGTGACTTCGCGCTCGAAGCTCTTCTCAGGCGCTTCAACGGCGTTCGGCGGCGAGCCCAACTCGCACGTTTCGCTGGTCGATGCGGCGATGCCGGGGATGCTGCCGGTGATCAACCGCGAATGCGTGGCCCAGGCGGTGCGCACCGGCCTTGGCCTCAAGGCCAGGATCAACCGGCGCTCGACCTTCGACCGCAAGAACTATTTCTATCCCGATCTGCCGCAGGGCTATCAGATCTCCCAGTACAAGAGCCCGATCGTGGGCGAAGGGGAGATCGAGGTCGACCTCACGCCGGACCATTCGATCAAGGTCGGGATCGAGCGGCTGCATCTTGAGCAGGATGCCGGCAAGTCGTTGCACGATCAGTCGCCGACGATGAGCTTCGTCGACCTCAACCGCTCAGGCGTCGCCCTGATGGAGATCGTCTCCAAGCCTGACATGCGCTCCGCCGACGAGGCCAAGGCCTATGTTGGCAAGCTGCGCACCCTTCTGCGCTATATCGGCTCCAGCGATGGGGACATGGAGAAGGGCAACCTGCGCGCGGACGTCAATGTTTCGGTGCGCCGCCCCGGAGAGGCGCTGGGCACGCGCTGCGAGATCAAGAACGTCAACTCCATTCGCTTCATCGGGCAGGCGATCGAGGCCGAGGCGCGCCGGCAGATCGCCCTCATCGAGGACGGCGGCGAAGTCGAGCAGGAGACGCGGCTGTTCGATGCCGTTCGCGGCGAGACACGCTCGATGCGCTCGAAAGAGGAGGCGCACGACTATCGGTATTTCCCCGACCCCGACCTCCTGCCGCTCGAACTCGACGAGGCTTTCATCGAGGCGCTCGCCGCCGGCCTACCGGAGCTGCCCGACGCCAAGCGGGCGCGGTTCATGGCCGATTACGGCCTCTCAGCCTACGATTCCTCGATCCTCGTCGCCGAGCGCGAGACCGCGGATTTCTTCGAGGAAGCGGTCAACCACGGCGGCGTCAAGCGCGACGCGAAGGCGGTCGCCAACTGGTTGATGGGCGATATCGCCGCTCAGGCCAATGCGCAGGGCGTCGCGGTCGCGGACGCGGGGCTCAGTCCTGCGTCGCTGGCGAGCCTTGTCGATCTCATCAGCGAGGGCGTCATCTCGGGCAAGATCGCCAAGGATCTGCTCGCGAGACTGTTCGGCGACGACCGCGGCGCCGATCCGCGCGCGCTGGTCGAAGCGTATGGTCTGCGCCAGGTGACCGACGCGGGCGCGATCGAGAGCGCCGTCGACGCAGTCATCGCGGCCAATCGCGACAAGGCCGAGCAGGCCAAAATGAAACCCGGCATGCTGGGCTGGTTCGTGGGTCAAGTGATGAAGTCGACCGGCGGCAAGGCCAATCCGCAAGCGGTGAGCGACGCGCTTAGGAAGCGGCTCGGCCTCTGAGACGAAGCCGAATCACGCGACGCGAATCAATCGATTCGCGCGTCCGATGAGCGGGAGAGTCGGCGATTGCAACGTCTCAGCGACAAAAATGCGATGGCGAGTGCGAAGAAAAATTCGATTGCGATCAGCGTGCGCGCCGTTTCGATTTGATACGTTCGCCGCGGCTGATGACCCTGCCTCTCGCGCTTTCTTGCGCGCCTGACGAGAGTGCCTCTTGCGCGAGGAGCTCTTGTCGCGCGGTTGGCCGCGATCCTCGGAGAAGCTAGGAATATCAGGGTAAAGCGGGAATCGTGCGAATTTGCGCCGCCTGCCGCGCGGATGCTTCGCGCGCGGAGGTTCATGGCGTTGCGACCGAATGCGGCGCCGCGCGCCAACGCTCACGTCGATGAACGATCAGGCGCCCGAGCGCGCGCGATAATTCGATAGTCATGGGCGTCGGCGCGCGTTGCGCGCGTGTGCAACGCTTGCGCGAAATCAAAACGAATGTAGTTTCGCGCATGCATCTGCATGGCGTGACGATTTGCGCCGCGAGCAGATGATTGAGAGGGACTTGATACATGCCGAAAGCTGCTACCAAGAAGACGGCGAAGAAATCCGCCGCCAAGAAGCCCGCCAAGAAGTCCGCGCGCAAGGTCGTCGCCAAGAAGGCGACGCGCAAAGGGGCGGTGAAGAAAGCCTCCGCGAAAAAGAGCTCCGCCAGACGGTCGCCGGCGAAGAAATCCGCAGGCAAGAAGGGCGCTGCGAAGAAGTCGGCCGCCAAACGCGCGCCGGCTAAGCGCAAGAAGATGACCGCAATGCCGGGCTCGGGATCGTCGGAACCGTCGCCGGCCGCCTGATCGGCTTCACGCGTTCCGGCGTATCGGCTGATCAGGCGCGGTTGCCGGCGGTTCGGCCTCGCCTGATCAGCCTGTTCGTGCTTCGCGT
>DATNBG010000543.1:0-2302 GCA_035572075.1 Roseiarcus sp.
CTCGCCTGGAAGGGCCGGCTCCTCGTGATCGGCTTCGCCTCGGGCGAAATCCCAAGGCCCCCGCTCAATATCCCCCTGCTCAAGGGCTGCGACATCCGCGGCGTCTACTGGGGCGAATTCACCGCCCGCGAGCCGGACGCCCATCGCGAGAACCTGGCCCAGCTTATGGACTGGGCCAAATCCGGCGCCCTCAGCGTCCACATTCACGCGGCCTATCCGCTGGAAGATTTTGCGAAGGCCTTCGAGGCGATCGCCAAGCGCCAGACCCTTGGCAAGACCCTGCTGAGGCTGGGGGCGGATTGATGGATGGATCGAGGGGTTGAAATTGATGTTGCGATGCACAATTATTGCGCTGGGATGAAGCGCCGAGGACCAATCGGCGAGGACAAGAGTGGACGAAGCCAAATCATCCCCCGTCGAAATCCGCCGTCTGTGGCCGTCGGACAAGGAGCTGTTTCGCGACCATTTGCTTGAACTCGACCAACGCAGCCGGCATTTGCGCTTCGGCGGCGGCATGTCGGACGAGTTTCTTGTCCGCTACGCCGAGAATTGCTTTGGCAAGGGCGATCTTCTCTACGGGGCGTTTGTCGACGGCAAGCTGATCGGCGCGGCGGAACTCCGCTCCAATCAGGCGATCTGGAGCGAGCCGCCGCCCTTCGGGCGCGGCGTTCACGCCGAGGCGGCGTTCTCGGTCGACCAGGACTATCGGCGCCGCGGCGTCGGCGAAAAGCTGTTCAGGCGCATCCTGCGCGCGGCCACCAACCATGGCGTCGAGACGATCGAGATCGTCTGCCTGCCGGAGAACGTCGGCATGCAGAACCTGGCCAGGAAGTTTGACGCTCATCTCACCTTCGAGGCGAACTTGCTGAGCGGCCGCCTGACCGCGCGCCGCCCGACCGCGTTCTCGCTGATCAGGGAGGCCTCGGGCGACGCGCTCGACTTCGGCGCCTCGCTGTTCGACGCCCACTGGCGGGCCGCGGCCGAGGCGCGGGCGCAGCGCGCTTGACGGCTGCCGCCGCCCTCGCGAAACGCCGCCGATCGCTGTTGTCGGCGTAACCTCGCCGGGCTATCGTGGGTCTCAGTCCCAAGGAAGCCGGAGAGCAAGCCATGAAGCGCTGGGCGATGTTGGCGTATGTCGCGACGATCGCGGCGGCGACCGCCGCAATGGCGGCCGACAAGCCGCTCATCGTCTACGTGTCGCCCAACCCCATCGGCGTGAACGACTTCCTGAAGCTCGGCAAGGCGGGAACCGAGAAGGTCGCCGCTCAGCTCGGCGCGACCGCCAAGGTCTACGAGAGCACCGACCCCACGACCCAGCGCCAAAATCTGGAAGCCGCCGCCAAGGCGGGCGCGAAGGTCGTCATCGCCATTGGCTTCGAGTTCAACGACATGCTCCCCGAGGTCGCCGCCGCCTATCCGAAGGTGAAGTTCCTCGCCGTCGACAGCTGCCCGAAGACCCTGCACGCCAACATCTATTGCTCGGTCTTCCGCGAATATGAGCCGAGTTTCCTCGCCGGCGCCGAGGCGGCGTTGACCTCGAAAACGGGCAAGGTCGGCGCGATCGGGGCGCTCGATATCCCGTTCATCCACCGTTACACCGACGCCTTCGACGAAGGCGCGAAGCATGCGAAGCCCGGCATCGCCATCGCGCCGAGCCTGTGGGTCGGCGGCTCCAATCCCTTCTCCGATCCCGCGCGCGGCGAGCAACGCGCCGCGATCATGGTCTCCGACAACGTCGATCGGGTGATGGCCGCGGGCGCGGGCTCGAACGGCGGCATCTTCAAGGCGATGGCCAACCTGCCGGGCGCGGCGGCTTTCGGCGTCGACACCAACCAGTGCCCGCAGGCGCCGGGCCTGGTCATGGACAATGTCGAGAAGCACACCGACGTTGCGATCGAAAAGGGCGTCGCCGGCATCTTCAAGGGCGACCAGCCGCAGGTTGTGGCGCTGGGCCTGGCGGAGGACGGCATGAACCTCACCGGCCTCGAGCCGGGCGTCGACAAGTCCGGCTGCCTGATCGCGAAATATCCCGACGTGATCGAGAAGGTGAAGGCGCTCAGCGGCGAAATCGTCTCGGGCAAGCTCAAGATCGCGGATCCGATGAAGCTCGCCAAGTAGGCCCGCGGCCTTCGATGGCGGACATCGAACTTGAGGCGATCGGCATCGTCAAGCGCTACGGGTCGCTCGTCGCCAACGACCACATCGACCTTGAGGCCGCTCGCGGCGAAGTCCACGCGATCATGGGCGAGAACGGCGCCGGCAAGACGACCCTGATGTCGATCCTCTATGGCATGCAGGCGCC
>DATNBG010000544.1:0-5310 GCA_035572075.1 Roseiarcus sp.
GATCACGTTCTCGTCGACGTTCTCGTCGAAGAGCCCGTAGACGGCGTTGAAGATTTGCGTCTTGCTGACGCGCCGGCCGCGGCAGCGCAGCAGAAATTCGAGGATCCGCCGCTCCCGCCGCGGGAGCGGAAAAGGCTTGCCATTCACCTCGGGCTCGCGCCCATCGGAATAGACGCAGAGTTCCCCGACCGCCACATGCCCCTTCTCGCCGAACACGCGCCGATTGATCGCGCCGACCCTGGCGACGATCTCGCGCACATGTACGGGCTTCCGCAGAACGTCGTCCGCCCCGGCGGCGAACAGCCCGAGCGTGTCGTCGAGCGAATGACGCTCATTGAGGCACAGAACCGGCGCGTCCGACCGTTCGCGGATGAGTCTCGACAGCTGTTCGCGCTCGCTGCAGTCGCCGATCACGAACGCCTCGACCGCATTCATGTCCGAATCGCTGATCTTGCCGATCCATTCGCGAAATTCGGACGCCTCGATCCCGGCTGACGAAACGCCCTCGCGATCGAAACCATTGGCGTAGCCGCCAGCCACGATATCTCGATCGTCGACAATAATATACATGCCCCGTGCTCCAGCCACTGAATTGACAAGGGAACGCTTTCCGCTACGCCAACGCAGGCACTCAACACGTACGAAACAAACTCGCTTCCGTTAGGGAAATTGATTCTAGATTATTATTTGCAAATCAGAACTCTATTGAAAATACTGTTAATCTAACTGAGCTGACTCCGCTAACTTATTCTTGACAATGCCTTCCTCATTGCGAAAAACTACTCCAGCCTTGGTTAATGAAATATGTACGATGCAAATGGACTCATGCCGCGTGAAAATGGCCAACGAGATCCCAATACGGCGAGCCCGGACGCCTGGCGCCCACGGCCAGGCTCTGCTCCAAGGAATCAAGCGCGAGGATTGGCGCGCCCGGCCGGAAGCGGCGCTGAGGCTCGGCCGCGAACTCGCGGGGCGCGACGAGATCGCTTATTGGGTCGTTTCGCCGGAGAGGCAGGAGGTCAACCGAGACGACCGGCGCCGGGACCCGCGGCGGTGCGCCCGCCTGCGCTCGGTGAAGCTGCTCGATGGCGCCTATCGCTTCCTCTGCGAGGGCTCGATCCGCGACCGCTCTCCCGAGGGCTTCTGTCTTGCGCTCGCGCGCGACATTGCGCTTCCGCATAAACTCGCGGTGCATATCGACGAGACAGCGCAAGTGCGCGATGCGAAGGTGATCTGGCGGCGGGGCTCGACCGTCGGGATCCGGGTCGGAGAGGCCGCGCCGGCGGACGCGCTTCGGCCCTCCGACAGCTACGCGCTCAAGGAACGCTACTACGCGATTCCCGGCTGAACCTCATCCGGCATAGCTCTTCTCCTCAACCAGAGCCGAGCCAGCGAGCGTATTGATCGCGCGTTTGATCGCGGCGCGCGTATCGTTTTCGCGATAGACCGATTGCGCGAGCTTGACGAAGCGCGGCCCAAAGTCGCCTTCGCGGTCGCAAGCCCGGATCGCATCCTCGATTCGCCACAGGCGCGCGTTGACCGCGGCGAGCTGATCGGTCAACCCGTCGATCGGCGGCGAGGACGCGCCGTCCTCCTCCGCCAGCCGCTCGAGCAAGGCCAGTTCGCGGCGGACGTTCATCAGTTTGTCCGGCTCCCCGATGCGTTCGGCCTTGATGCGCAGGATGGTGATCTTGTCGATCAGTTCGCCGAGCGAGCATGGCGCCGAAACCGGGCGCTGCGCCGCGCGCCGCTCGGAAAGCCGGCCAAGTTCTCGCGCCATGGCTTCGAACACGCCGCGCCAGTCGCCGCGCCGCGACTGGCGAAAGAGGCGCATGGTCGGATACCAGGGCGAATCGGCGCGCCCCGTCAGCCAGCGCCATTCGGCGTCGCTTTTGAGCGCGACCCAGACCGGAACGGCCAAGGCCCCCGCGAGATGCGCGACCGAGGTGTCGCAGGAGACCACGAGATCGAGGCAGGTCATCGCCGCCGCCGTGTCGACGAAGGCGTCGTCGCCGGCGTCGAAATCCGCCCCCAGCGTCTCGACCCTCATCGCGCGCGGCAGGTTCGTCAGCTGTTCCTCGCCCCAGCCTTTCTGTAGCGAAATGAGTCTCACGCCCGCAACTTCGGCGAGCGGCGCGAACGCGGTCAGAGGAATGGAGCGGGCGCGGTCGGCCTCCGGATCGGGGTTGCCTTGCCAGACCACGCCAATCTTGAAGCCCTCCGCGCAGATGCGTTTGAGCCAGAGGTCGCGCAAAGCCGGCTCCGCCGCGAGATAGGGAACGGAAGCCGGAATCGTCTCGAGCCGCGTTCCGAAGGCGTGCGGCAAGCTGCTGATCGCGATCTGCGCGTCGAAAGGCTCCCCCTCCGGCGGACGGTCGGCGAATCGCACCTTGGCCTTCGACGACGACAGTAGCCGGCGCAGCCGCGGCGGACAGACAAAGGTCGCCTCGACCCCCGCCGCAGCCATCAATGGGAGATAGCGAAAGAACTGGATTGTATCGCCTATGCCGTGATCGTTGAGCGCCAGCACGCGCTCAGGCCCCCGTCCCGGCCCCTTCCAGGTATCGCAACGAGTTCCGAGCGCTTCGGCGAGCGACTTTCCCTCAAGCCAGCGCGCCTCGTAGCCTCTAAGTCCCTGTTCGAAGTTCCCGAGCGTCAGCATCAGGCAGCCCTTGCCGGCGACAGCCTCGCGGCTGCCGAGCGCCTCGGCGCGCTCGAACGCCGCGAGGGCCTCGGGGAACCGGCCGAGACTGCGCAGCGCCAGCGCCTGACCCAGGAAAGCCTGGGCCACGCAAGAGCCGGCCGCGCCTGCCCTGAGGTAGGCCTGAAGCGCCTCCGCGCTGCGATCGAGCTTGAGAAGCGCATTGCCGAGATTGATCGCGGCCTCGGCAAAATCACGCTTGAGGTCAAGCGCGCGTTTCGCCGCCTCCACCGATTCCTCGAGCCGCCCAAGTTCGCGCAAGGCGCCGGCGCGGCTGCACCAGGCGTCCGCATCCCCAGGCGCGAGCGCCGTCGCCGTCATGAAGGAAGCGAGCGCCTCCGCGAACAGGCCAGCGCCGAACAGGAGCTTGCCAAGATTGACATGGGCGACCGTCAATGTGCCGTCGAGCGCAAGGGCGCGACGATAGAAGCGCATCGCCGCGTCAGGCTTGCCCCATTCGCCCAGCATGTATCCGCCCATGCAAAGCGCGTCGGCGAAATCGGGCTTGAGCCGCAGCGCCTCGTCCATGAGCCTGATCGCTTCGTCGCGCCGCCGCTCGCGCCAGGCGATGACCGCGGCGGCGTAAAGCGCGTCGGGCCCGAAATGGGCGTCGTTCGGCGCGGCGCTCGCGAGGGGCAGGGCCTCAGACATCGGCGTCGAGCAGAACCATCGCGCCCCACATAGAGAGCCGCCCTTGCGCGGGCCTTTCTCGGGCGGCGGGGCTACCCGCCCAGCGAAAGCCTCAGCATGCTCGACATGAGGCTGGTCGAAAAGATGGCCTGCGGCGCGCCGGTGAAGGCGTTGAGCGAACTGCTCAGCACCGAGCCATTCGAGCTGATGATGCTGGCGAGCACCGCGCCGGCGCCGGACTGCGGCGAGCTGGAATTGCCGGAATCGACCGTGAGGCTCGTGGTTGCGCCCGAACCCGGCCCATAGGTCAGGTCGTACATCGCGGTGAACCGCTCGGTCAGCTGCTTGAGCTTAGCCGGGTCATGCAGGTCGGAGAGCGGCATGAGCTCGGAAAGCGTCTGCGGCTCTAGGGTGCTGGCGACGGCTGGCGAGAGGCCCATGATCGTCGCGGCGACTTCCAGAAGATTCTGGTCGGCCAGAATTCCCTCTTCGCTGGCGACGGTCGGCGCGACCCGCTGAAAATAGAGGGCGAGCTGAACGCCCACGTCCTGGGTGCCCTGGTCGTTTTCCAGCTGCTGTTCGAGATAGCCGCTCGTTGTCGTCTGGACGGAGCTCGCCTGCGAAGGCGAGGCGCCGCCCGCGAAGTTGAACGCGGCGGCGAACGCTTTCCAGCGTGGATCCCCCAGCGTATTGGCGAGGCTCTTTGGATTGGATACTCCGCCTTCGAGCACCTGGGTGATGAGCCCCCTGGCGTTGATCTGGTCGCCGAGCCCGTAGGCGTCGAGCGCATAGGACAGCAGCCGATAGTCGCCGACCAGGTCCTTGACCGACCTCACCGAGCCGATATTGGCCGCGTAATACGCGCTCGCCGTCTTCACCGTGGGCTCGGCCGCGGTCATCGCCTGATAGCGGGAGAGATTCTGGGATATTGCGAGATAGGCGGTGGTCGTGCTCGTCATGGGAAACCGAGGCCGGCTTCAAGGGGCCGGTTGCTCCCAGCCCGACGCTCCGACCTTAGCCTTGAAGTCCTGCGCCCGGGTTAAGAATCGCGCCGCTCCGCTGAGGCCGGGCGGCGTCAGCCGTCTGTGCGGCTCGCGCACAGGCCCGCGGCGGCGATCAGGTCTTCGCCCCGCATGGCCCCGCCCACGCGTTCGGCGATTGCGCCCGCCAGCGAAGCCACGGAATCGTGGCGCATGAACTGCGAGAGAAGCGCGAGCTCACGCGTCTCGTCGGGCCGCTGAGCGTCGAGACGGCCATCCAGCCCGGCCGGTGGGTCCAGCACGATCTGTTGCATGACTGGCGATCCCCCTTGGATTTTGCGGGACGCCGAATTGTGCCACGGGTCAGTTACCGCGCCGCGTGGCGAATTGTTACAAATTGCAATGCGCGCGATGGCCCCCTGCTCATGCGTCGTTCCGATGAAGCGTTTCCACCACGCTCGCCACCCAGCGGCGGCTCGAGAGCGCCAGGGCCTGCGAACGCGCCAGAAGCAGCAGTGTGACCTCGGGCAAGGTCGGGAGGCTCTTGTCGGGGCATGGCTCCAGCCCGTGAGGGGCTAGTCCCTCGATCATCGGCGTGACGCCAAGACCGGCCGCCGCCGCGGCGGCGAGCACGGTGAAACTTGACGATGTGCAAACGATCTCGAATTTCCTCCCCTGGGCGCGCAGCGCGCCAGTGGCCGCCTCGTGAAACGGCGACCCCTGTGGCGCGAGAACGAGTGGCGCCGGCCGATCGTCCTGATTGCCGTCAAACGTTTGGCCGAACCAGCGCAGCTGTCCCCGCCATTGTTCGATCCGGTGCGGCTCGCTGTCGCCCGTCCCGACGACGAACGCGACGTCGAGCGCATTCTGGCGGAAGGCCGCCGAAAGCGTCTGCGAGCTGTCGACGATCACCTCGAAGGTCGTGGGAACCTGGGCGCCGGCGCTGAGCTCGCCGAGCCGCGGCGCCAGGATGGAAGCAAATTCGCCAGCCATGCCAAT
>DATNBG010000545.1:0-9987 GCA_035572075.1 Roseiarcus sp.
AGCGAACCGCACCGTCGCCATCTTCCTCGACCGCGCCCCCGCCCTCGACGCGCTCAGCGCGGCAAAAGGACAAGCGGACGAGGAGCTGCGCCTCGGCGCGCGCGAGATTTACGTTCACCATCCCGACGGGATCGGCCGCTCGAAGCTCACCATCCCGGCCGCTCGCGACGGAACGGCCCGCAATATGAACACCGTCGCCAGCCTCGCGGCTATGGCAGCGGAATGAGGCGTCCGTCACGCGCCGGGCGGGCGCGGCGTCGATCGAGCCGCCAAACTGCGTCCGCTCTAACGCTTTGATCGCGCTCGATATTCCCTAAAAGATAAGCATTGTCTTGCGAATTCCAGAATCAATTGCTATTGTTATCCATAAGGGAAAATCGAAGCCCAGGTCCGATACGCCCGAGGCGCCCGCGATCGATCGATCCAGGAGCCGCGCACCGACGGAGCTCTGGCGGCTTCGGCGAAACGAAAAACGGGAGCCAAGGCGTGAAATCGAATAACGTGAGAACAGCGAACCGAAAACGGAGCTAAGCCTTTGAAAACAAACAATTCCGCAAAATGTCTGATTCGGCGCTCATAATGATTCCAATGGCTTGCGACATGCGTGCGAAACGTTTCGTTTCGCTTGGCGAAATGAGGGGTCCCGTTCTGCCCGTCCTTCAGCCGCCTCGCCGCGCGAAGCGAAACCGTCCGGCCGGCGGCGTCAGCGCCGCCGCCCCACAAATCACATCCGGCGCCGACTCGGAAATGGCGCCGCAACCGATTGAAAAGGCTCGATTCGGACTCGCGAATGGCGCCTTTTCCCCAACCCACCAAGGGGTAGCGATTGCTCTTCCCGCCCGCTCTTCATAGGCCCCATCCTCGGTCCGGACGTTCGCTGGAGTTTCTAGGCGGACTTCCGCTCCGGCTTCGCCGGCTTCGGCGAGGCTTCGGCCTTGGCGCCGCCCTTGGCCTTCACCAGCGCCGCCCAATCCTTGACCGTCTGTTCGGCATAGGCCATCGCGAACGAGGCGAGCGCGTCGTCGAACGCTCCGTTCCTTCCCATGTAGCCGGCGATGACGGCCGGGTCGCCGGAGCGGGCGTGGGAACGGGCGAGCGCGCGGCCGCAGAGGCGCGCATATTCCGAGAGCGCGTCCTGCTCGGCGAGCTCGCTGATCGCGCCAAGCCGGCGGTTCTTCAGGATGCGGACATAGAACCCAACGCCCAGCGGCTCGTCTGCCGTCCAGCCGAGAAAAATGTCGCTTGCGGCCTGCATCATCCGCTGCCCCTCGACCACCCGCCTGCCCTGCGGGCCATGGTAGGCAAGCTTTTCCGAGAGCCGCTCGAGGCCCGAGCGCTGCGCCTGCTTGACCTGCAGGAAGAGCGGCTCGCCGTCGCCGCTCAGGAACAGCCCGACAACGCAGATCGTGCCGACCGAGCCGACCCCGACCGCCTTGAAAGCGACGTCCTTCAGTTGATACCGGTCGAGAAGAACCGACCGGTCGGGCGTGAGGGCGGCGCGGTAGAGCGCGAAGCAGCGGGCAAAGTCGATCCTGCGTCCGATCGTCTTCGGGCCGAGGTGGAAGATCGTCGGCGGCTTGTCGGCGATCCGGGGCTCGCCGCCGGTCACGAGGTGCGGAAAGTTGTCGTCCCTGTCGAGACCGCGGCGCTGAGCGTGGCGGATCACGGTCAAGAGGCTGCGCCGCAGCGCCGGGCTCTCGATGCGCTTGAGCTCATCCTCGAGATCGATCCGGCTGTGCCAGATTTCCAGTGGAGAAAGGCCCATGAGAGAAAACATGTGCTCGCGATAAGCGGTCACCGCGCCCGCCGCGAGGCTGCGCGCCCGCTTGCCCGACATGTTGGCCGCCCCGGCCGCAACGGCGACGCTCGCCGCCAGGCGCTTGAGGTCGACCGTGAAATCGACGCCCGGCAGCGTCTCGTCGAAATCGTTGATGTCGAACAGGATCGCATCTTCGGGCGAATTGAACGCGCTGAAGTTCATCAGATGGCAGTCGCCGCAGGCCTGCACCGGCGCCCCGGCAAACGGCTGATGCGCAAGATCGGCCGCCATCACGGCCGCGGCCCCGCGAAGGAACCCGAACGGGCTCGCCGTCATTCGCTTGTAGCGCTCAGGCAAAAGCTCGGCGACCCGCTCGGGGTCGGATTGCGCAAGAATGGCGACAGCGTCGCGATTTCGGGGGCCGAGCAATCCGGCATGGGCTTGGCGCGGCGTGCCCCCTCGCAGCTTCCTGCCCTGCTCGTACCGGTCCGCGCGGCTCTTCAAAGCCTCGGCCATGGCGAAGATCCCTGACAGAGACGGCGAGGGCGAACGTCAAGTCGCGCGCCGAACCGCTCGCCGACCGATCCCTCTGGACCTCTGACATTACCGCTTCGATCGCGGCGCCGGCAATCGCTCCGGAACGCGGCTCGCGCCGAGTCCGGTCAGCGGGCGACTCCGAGGCGCCATGACTTTGCGTGAAGATCGGCTTCACGAGCAACGCGAAACTTACGCAAGAATCACGTCGGCCTCGAGATCGCGGGCTTCGAACCGGTCAAGCCTCACCGATAACAGCGCAATGTCCCATTGGGCATATGGGTGGCTCGGTGGCCCGTTTTTCTCAGACACCAGTTTTGATGTTGGCCGCCCCAGACGCATCGGCCCCACCCATTGCGATGGCGGTTCGGACCGCAGCCGCCTAACGCGAAAGCCGGCGTGATCGCCGATGACAGGGCTGCGGAAATAATCGCGACCCAGAGTAGTTTGATCGAAAGCTTTCTCATTACCGCCTCCCAGTCTCTACACGACGAAAATGAATGAAAGTCTGCTATAGCGCAATGCCCATTGCTGACATTCAAACCGAGAGGGTAAAAAAGCCTCCCGTGTTGCTCCTGGCGCGATTGGAGCTGCGGGCCAAGTTGGAGCTTCGCGTGCCCCTCCCAGCTGACATTCCCCTCAAGACGATCGACGACCACGCGGCGACGGTCGGCGATTTCGCGGGCCGGGCGCTGCTCATCGTCAATGTCGCGAGCCAATGCGGCTTCACCCCTCAATATGCCGGCCTCGAGGCGCTCTACCGGCGCTTTCGCCAGCGCGGCTTCGCCGTGCTCGGCTTTCCCTGCGACCAGTTCGGCCATCAGGAGCCGGGCGACGAGAGCGCGATCCAGCGATTCTGTGAGGACAGCTACGATGTGACGTTCCCGATGTTCGCCAAGGTCGAGGTCAACGGTCCGAACGCTCACCCGCTGTTCAAGGCGCTAAAGCATGAGGCGCCCGGCATTCTCGGCACCAAGGCGATCAAGTGGAATTTCACCAAGTTCCTGGTCGACCGGCAGGCCCGTGTCGTGCGCCGCTATGCGCCGAGCGACAGGCCCAAGACGCTGGCTAAGGACATCGAGGCCGTGCTCGGCTGAACCTTTGGCGTCCCTCTTGACCGCCTCCGGAGTCTCCATGTCCGCCAAAGCTCTTCTCATCACCGGCGCCTCGCGCGGCATCGGCCGCGCCTGCGCGCTGCTAGCCGCCGAGAACGGCTGGTCGGTCGGGGTCAACTATCGCGAGGACGCCAAGGCGGCCGACGCGGTCGTCGAGACGATTGCCAGGAGCGGCGGCCGCGCCGTCGCGCTCAAGGGCGACGTATCGGTCGAAGCCGATGCGATCGGAATGTTCGACGCGGCGGCGAACGCGCTCGGGCCGCTTACCGCCGTCGTCGCCAACGCCGGCATCGTCGCGCCGGCGGCGAGACTCGCCGAGATGAGCGCCGCGCGCATGCGCCGCGTCGTCGAGGTCAATGTGCTCGGGGCTTTGCTCACCGCCCGCGAGGCCGCGCGGCGGCTCGCGAAATCGTCCGGCGGCGCCGGCGGCTCGATCGTGCTGATCTCGTCGGTCGCCGCCCGCCTGGGGTCGCCGAACCTCTATATCGACTATGCCGCGTCGAAGGGCGCGGTCGACACCCTGACCCTCGGCCTGGCGAAAGAGCTCGGCCCCGAAGGGGTCAGGGTGAACGCCGTTCGTCCGGGCATGATCGACACCGAGATCCACATCGGCGGCGGCGATCCCGACCGGGCGAGAGTCCTCGGCGCAACCTCCCCGCTGGGCCGCGCCGGCGCGGCGGAGGAGATCGCCCAGGCGGCGATATGGCTGATCAGCGACGCGGCGTCCTACGTGACCGGCGCGCTCATCGATGTCTCGGGCGGGCGCTGAGCGCGGTGTCGCCCGTGTTTGACGCTCCGGGCCCCGCGGGCCTAGCTTCAGACGTTTGGGCAAACCGGCGCCTCCGGCTGAGCGCCTTGCGGCTGCGGCCGGATCGGCGCCCATGGCGCCGGCGCGGCTCCAGGACTCGGGAAGCGGTGAACGTGACCGAGGAAACAGGCCCGAAGGTTCTCCCGATCGCGACCGGGTTCCCCGCCCGGCAGGCGGTCGCGGCCTTGCGCGCGCACAACGTCCCGACGGCCTCTCTCTTGAAGCGCGCCGGTCTATCGGAAAGCGACATCGACAACCGCGAGCGCCGCATCTCCGCGCTGGGGCAAGGCAAGCTTCTCGAATACGCGGCAGAAGCGCTCAAGGATAGCGAATTCGGGCTGCACCTCGCCGAGCAAACCGATCCACGCGAGGCCGGACTGGCGTTCTATGTCGCTTCCGCCGCGGAGAACATAGGCGAGGCGCTGGCGCTCCGTGCGCGCTATTGCCGCATTGTCAACGAAGCCATGCGCCTGAAACTCATTCGTTCCCCCGGGGCCATGATCGTCGACACCGGGTTCGTCGGCATTCCGCGGCATTTCGCCTGGCAGAACACTCTCTTCGCGGTCGCCGCCTTGATCAAGGCCCTGCGAGAGATGGCCGGCCAGGATTTTGCGCCCGTGCAGGCAGCCTTCACTTTGGCGCACAGCTCGGGACGGCGGGAATTCGAGCGCTTCTTCGGCTGCCCCGTCCAGTTCAGCGCCCCGGCCGATCAGTTCGGCCTGTCGCGCGAGACGCTTGCTCTCGCGCTGGTGACCAGCGACCGGCGCTTGCTGGAAACGCTTCAGCCGATTTGCGACGAGGCGGCGAGGGAGCGCAGCACGGCTCGCGGGACGCTGCGGTCCCTGGTCGAAAACGAAGTGCAGAAGTTGTTGCCGCACGGCAAGGCCAACAGGCAGAGCGTGGCTGAGGCGCTAGGGCTGAGCGCGCGAACGCTCTCGCAGAGGCTGTCCGAGGAGGACACGAGCTACGACGAGGTCGTCGATCGCCTGCGGCGAAGCCTTGCTTTCCAGTACATCAAGGAGCCAAGCATTTCGCTCGCGCAGATCGCGTGGCTGCTGGGCTACGAGGGACCGGCCTCCTTCAGTCATGCTTTCGCGCGCTGGGCCGGCAAGTCGCCGTCGGAAGCGCGCGATGAGCGCTCGCAAGGCGGGAGAGCGATGCGCCCTTCGGGGTTGGCGCCGTAACGGAAGCGCGAATTCCGGGGACGCTTCTCATGCCCTCCCGGCGAAGGAGCGGATGAAACGAAAATCGCCGGGCGGGCCGCGTCGCGGCAGCGATCGAAAGCGACGGCGCTCTTGACGCCGGCGATTTCGCCAACATATTGAAATCTTGGCAGAATATATTGATGCGCGGCGCTCCGCGGCGCTGGCGCGCGGCCCTGAAATCGGCTAAACCCCGACGACGCGGTCTCACTCAAAGGTCCCCTCCCGTTGCCCGATACGATCGACGAGCGGCCCGCCCCCGGCGGGCCCGCCGACATCAAGCCCGTCTCGATCCTCGATGAAATGAAGCGGAGCTACCTCGATTACGCGATGAGCGTGATCGTGGCCCGCGCCCTGCCGGACGTTCGCGACGGGCTCAAGCCCGTGCACCGGCGCATCCTCTATTCAATGCACGAGAACAATTTCACCCCCGACCGCGCCTACAACAAGTCGGCGCGCACCGTCGGCGACGTGATCGGCAAATATCATCCGCATGGCGAGCTTGCGGTCTATGACGCGCTGGTGCGCATGGCGCAGGACTTCTCCATGCGCGCGCCGCTCATCGACGGGCAGGGCAATTTCGGTTCGGTCGACGGCGATCCGCCGGCGGCGCAGCGCTACACCGAGGCGAGGCTCGCGCCGGTCGCGATTCCCCTGCTCGACGACCTCGAAAACGACACCGTCGACTTCAGGCCCAACTATGACGAGAAGGAGGAGGAGCCCGTCGTCCTGCCGGCGCGGTTCCCCAATCTCCTGGTCAACGGCGCGGGCGGCATCGCCGTCGGCATGGCGACCAACATCCCGCCGCACAATCTCGGCGAGACGATCGACGGCCTGCTCGCCTTCATGGACAAGCCGGACATCACGCTCGACGAACTGATGGAGCTGATCCCGGGGCCTGACTTCCCGACCGGCGCCTCCATCCTCGGGCGAGCCGGCATCCGCGCCGCCTACGCCACCGGCCGCGGCTCGATCATCATGCGCGCCAAGGTCGCGGTCGAGGAAACGCGCAAGGATCGCGAGGCGCTGATCGTCAGCGAGATCCCCTACCAGGTCAACAAGGCGACGCTGATCGAGCGCATTGCCGAGCTGGTCCGCGAGAAGCGTATCGAGGGCATCGCGGACCTCCGCGACGAATCCGATCGCGACGGCATGCGCATCGTGATCGAGATCAAGCGCGATGCGGTGGCGGACGTCGTGCTCAATCAGCTCTGGCGCTTCACCGCGCTCCAGTCGAGCTTCGGCGCCAACATGATCGCGCTGAACGGCGGCCGGCCGGAGATGCTCACGCTGACCGACATGCTGCGCGCGTTCCTCGATTTCCGCGAGGACGTGGTCACCCGCCGGACCAAATATCTGCTCAACAAGGCCCGCGACAGCGCCCATATCCAGGTGGGCCTCGCGATCGCGGTCGCCAACATCGACGAAGTGATCCGTCTCATCCGCACTTCGCCCGACTCGGGCGCGGCTCGGACCGCGCTGATGGAACGAGTGTGGCCCGCGCGGGACATGGCGCCGCTCATCATGCTGATCGCCGATCCGCGCCATGCGCTTAACTCCGAAGGCGCCATTCGCCTCTCGGACGCGCAGGCGCGCGCGATCCTCGAATTGCGCCTCGCGCGGCTGACCGCCCTCGGGCGCGACGAAATCGCCGAGGCCCTCAATCGCCTGTCGGCGGAGATCGCCGATTACCTCGACATCCTTGGCTCCCGGGCCCGGCTCATGGGCATCATCCGCGACGAGCTCATCAAGGTGAGGACCGACTTCGCGACGCCGCGCCGCAGCGAGATTCTCGACAGCGACGCCGATATGGAGGACGAGGATCTCATCCAGCGCGAGGACATGGTCGTGCTGGTGAGCCACGGCGGCTACATCAAGCGCGCCCCTTTGTCGACCTACCGCGCGCAAAGGCGCGGCGGCAAGGGGCGCGGAGCGATGGCGACGCGCGAGGAGGACTTCGTCGCGCGCCTGTTCGTCGCCTCGACCCATCAGCCTGTCCTGTTCTTCTCGTCCGCGGGGCAAGTCTACAAGGAGAAGGTGTGGCGCCTTCCGCTCGCCACGCCGCAATCGCGGGGCAAGGCGCTCGTCAACCTGCTGCCGCTCAAGACAGACGAGCGCATCACCACCATCATGCCCCTGCCCGAGGACGAGGAGACCTGGGACTCTTACGACGTGATGTTCGCCACCACGCGCGGCACGGTCCGCCGCAACAAGCTGAGCGATTTTGCCCAGGTGAACCGTGCGGGCAAGATCGCCATGCGGCTCGACGAAGGCGAGCGGATCGTCGACGTCCAGATCTGCTCCGACAGGGACGATGTGCTGCTGACCACCGCGCGCGGCCAGTGCATCCGCTTTCCCGTCGACGACGTGCGGGTGTTCAAGGGCCGCGATTCGATGGGTGTGCGGGGCATCGCGCTCGCCGAAGGCGACAGCGTCATCTCGCTCGCGATCCTCAAATCGTTCGAGGCGACTGGAGAGGAGCGCTCAGCCTTCCTCAAGCAGCGCCGGGCGGCTGAAGGCGAAGCAGCGGAGGAGGCCGAAGCGGATGGCGAGAGCGAAGACGAGAACGGGGCGGCGAACGGGGCGGGCGCGCTCGAGCCGGATCGCTTCGAAGCGATGCGCGCCGCCGAACAGGTGATCCTCACATTGTCCGAGAACGGTTACGGCAAGCGCAGTTCGTCTTTCGAGTATCGCGTCACTGGGCGCGGCGGCAAGGGTATCGTCGCCATGGCGGTCAATGACCGCAACGGCTCGCTCGTCGCCTCGTTCCCGGTGGAGGAGAGCGACGAAATCATGCTGGTGACCGACGGCGGCCAGCTCATCCGGGTCCCGGTCTCAGGCATCAGGATCGCCGGGCGGTCGACGCAGGGCGTGATCGTCTTCAACACCGCCGCTGAGGAGCGCGTTGTGGCGGTCGACCGGGTGAGCGAGACTGAGGGCGAGGACGGAGAGGCGAACGAGGACTGAGGGACGGCCGCCGCACAAACCTGCGAGGCGGCTGCTCCCGGCGCGGACCTTGCTCGCCTGAGCCGCTGGCGCGGCCTCGCGCACAAAGTTGCGCGCACAAGCGATTTCAGGCGCTTACGACCTCCCTTGCGCCACTTTTTTCGCACTCGAGCGGCGTCCCCTCGACCACACCGGACGAATGGGTGAGCGCAAGCGGCGGTCCAGATTCCGGCGCGATTTGGGGCAAGGCCGCCGGCGCCGCAAGCCGCAGGCGGCCAATATCGAGCCCATGATAACGGTTGAGCTCTCTCACAACCTGCACGAATGGCGCGATCGCGTTCAAATCCCCATTCTCCAGTGAAACATCGGCGCAGCGCAACGCTTTGGTCAGCCGCGCGACCTGAAGGCGGGCGTATTCGTCGGGCCCGTCGAGCCGCCGTCTGGCGAGCGCCTGGCCAATCGCGCGACGGACCGCCGAGGGACTCATCTCGAACGCCGCGGCGATCTCTTCGACGCTGTAGCCGGAGACGAGGAGGTCGAAATACGCTTCCCGGCGCTCGATCAGTTTCGCGCGGCGCGCCTTTCCGGCGGCGCGCTTTCGCGCCCATTCGGAGGGCGGGTTCGGTTCATTGGACATGGACGATCCTGATTTCGGTGATCCAAATTTTCTTGTACCCTACTTTCTGTTTTTTAGCAAGTAGATTCGCAATCTCAGTTCCGGAAACGGCAATTTTTTCAAACATGACAGCGATTTGCCGCGCCGGTCTCGCGCGCGCCGACGCGCAGATCGGGCGCTTTCGGGGTCTGTTCTCGATATATCCATTGACATATAGCGAAAGCCTGTTCACGATCCTCGAAACGAGAGGCGCCCCTCTTATCGGGGAGCGAGGGGCAGCTCTGAAGCAGGGGGTTGGGGCGATCATGAAAACGCTTGGCGTCACCGCCTTGGCGACGGTTGGCCTCGTTGGCTTCGCGCACGCGGCCGACATCTCGCCGACCACGAAACCGGCGCCCGCGCTGCCGGAAAACTGTTTCGCCAGCGTGTGGGCCTATCTCGATTCGACCCCCGCCGATTGTCCGCTGAGCTACGGACCCTTCACTCTCTATGCGACGCTCGACGCCGGCCTCATGTACAACACCAACGGCGCGCCATGGAATCCGGCGTTCGTCAACGGCACCCAGGGGCTGATCAGCAAACAGAGCAAGGGCCCGAAATGGCTGTGGTCGCCCAACAACATCAACCAGTCCGTCATCGGCATCAAAATGTCCCAGCCGATCGCGAATGGCTGGTCGCTTGTCGGCACGCTCGAAGCGGGCTTCGACCCCATTTCCGGGTATCTCTCCAACTCGCAGCGCGCGCAGGTGATGAACAACGGCAAGCCGCTCGCCCTCCAGAGCGCGAACGGCGACTCGAGCCGTGCGGGCCAATGGGACAATTCGCAGTTCTTCCTCGGCTTCAGCAACAAGACGTACGGGACGCTGACCGGGGGCCGCGTCAATACGCTCTCGCTCGACGGGCTGATCGCTTACGATCCCATGGGCAGCGCCTACGCCTTCTCGCCATTCGGCTTCACCGGCATGTATGCCGGTTTCAGCGACACCGAGCTTGCGCGCTCCAACACC
>DATNBG010000546.1:0-3693 GCA_035572075.1 Roseiarcus sp.
CCCCAAAGCGCCTGCTCGCGCTCTGCTACGGCGATCCCAAGGACTGACCGGATGCCGTTCCTCCTGCGCCGCTATGGAACGCTGATCGGCTTCCTCGTCCTCATCGTCTTCTTCTGGGCCGAGCTGCCGGACACCTTTCTCACCGCGCGCAATCTCCTCAACATCACCCAGCAGATGAGCATGCTCGCCGTCGTCTCGGCGACGATGACCGTGGTCATGGCGATGGGAGACTTCGACTTGAGCGTCGGCTCGATCGCCAGCCTCGCCGGCATTGTCGCCGCCATGATTTTCGTCGCGGGCGGATCGCCCTTCCTCGCCGTGCCGGCGGCGCTCGCGGCAGGGCTCGCGGCCGGCGCCGTCAATGGCTTCCTCGTCGCCTATGTCGGAATTCTCCCTTTCATCGCGACGCTCGGGGCGCTGACCGTCTATAGCGGCCTCGCCTTTCGCCTCTCCGACGGCAAGACGATCTTCGGCGCCGTCATTCCGGCGTCCTTCGGCGGCTTCGCCCGCGGCGGGCCCGACGTTGGCGGGTTCGCCATTCCCAACCTCACCCTCGTCGCCGCCTTGGCGCTCATCCTCGTCTGGGTGTTCCTCGAGCAGACCATCACCGGCCGGCGGCTCTACGCGATCGGCGGCAACGCCGAAGCCGCGCGCCTCGCCGGCGTCCGGATCAAGCCGCTCAAGGTCCTCGCCTTCGCGCTGTCCGGGTTCGGCGCGGCAAGCGCAGGGCTCATGCTCGCAAGCCGCGTCGCCTCGGCCAATCCGACCCAGGGCGCGGGCCTCATGCTCGACGCGATCGCCGCGGTGTTCCTCGGCATGACGATGAGCGAGGAGGGCGAGCCCAGGGTTCTCTACACCTTGCTCGGCGTCCTGATGCTGGGCGTCCTCGGCAACGGGCTCACGCAAATGAACGTCGACAGCTACGTGCGCGACATGATCACCGGCCTGATCATCGTCGCCGCCGTGGCCGCGGGCAGCCTCGGGCGGAGGAGCGAGGGCTTCCTTTGACGGAAGGCTCATGATCCTTTACCCGCGAGACGGTGGAGAGTGAGATGAGACGCCATGGCCTTTGATCTCGTGCTGCGCGGCGGGCGCGTCATCGACCCGTCCCAGGGAATCGACGCCGTCACCGATGTCGGCTTCCGCGACGGCCGCGCGGCCGGTCTGGGAACGGGCCTCGAGGGCGAGACGGTCCGCGACGTCACCGGCCTCATCGTCACGCCCGGACTCATCGATCTGCATACCCATGTCTATTGGGGCGGCACGTCGCTCGGCGTCGATCCGGCGATCCTGGCGCGCGGAGGCTGCACCACGCTGGTCGACACGGGCAGCGCCGGGCCCGGCAACTACCCGGGCTTTCTCGAACACGTGATCAAGCCCTCGCCGGTGAGGATCATCGCCCTCCTCAACGTCTCCTTCGCCGGCATCTACGGCTTTTCCACCCGCGTGATGGTCGGCGAAAGCGGCGACCTCAGGCTGATGGCGCCGATCGACGCGGTCGAGGTCGCGCGCTCAAACCCCGGGACGATCGGCGGGATCAAGGTCCGGGTCGGCTTCAACGCGTCGGGGAATTCGGGAACCGTCCCCCTCGACATCGCGCTCAAGGTCGCCGAAGAGGCGGGCGTGCCGCTGATGGCGCATATCGACGTTCCGCCGCCGACGCTCGAAGAGGTGCTGGTCCGCCTCAGGCCCGGCGACATCCTGACCCACTCATTCCGTCCGTTCCCCAACAATCCGACCACGCCCGACGGCGGCGTGCGCCCGGCGGTGATCGAAGCGCGCAAGCGCGGCGTGATCTTTGACATCGGCCATGGGATGGGCTCGTTCGCGTTCAAGACCGCGAAGACCATGCTGGCCAATAACTTCCTGCCCGACTGCATATCGAGCGACGTGCATGCCCTGTGCATCGACGGCCCGGCGTTCGACCTGCTCACGACGATGTCGAAATTCCTCTGCCTCGGCGTGCCGCTCGCCGAGACGGTGCGGGCGGCGACGGAAGCGCCGGCGAAGGCGCTGAGGCGCTCCGATCTGGGAACGCTGAAAGCAGGCGCCGCGGGCGATGCTTCGGTGCTCGAACTCGTGACCGGCGACTTCGACTTTGTCGACTCGACCGGCGAGCACCTGGCCGGGCGCACGCGGCTCAAGGCCCGCGGAATTGTCATGAACGGCCATTGGTGGAAAGGTTGAGCGTCTTCATCACGGACGAGGATCACGCTTCATGACGACATCGACCCCGGAACAGCGCCTCGCCGCGCTCGGCCTCACCCTTCCTTCCGTCCCGACGCCGATGGCGAACTATGTGCCGTTCCGCCTGACCGGCAATCTTCTCTTCCTTTCCGGGCAGGGGCCGAAGCGCGCGGACGGCAGTTTCATGGTCGGGCGGCTCGGCAGGGACGCTTCCGTCGAGCAGGGCTACGAGGCCGCGAAGCTGACCGGCCTCCAGCTTCTCGCGGTCGCCAAGGCCGCGCTCGGCGAGCTCTCGCGCGTCGAAGCGGTGGTGAAGCTCCTCGGCATGGTCAACGCCGAGCCTGACTTCGGCGAGCAGCCCCAGGTCATCAACGGCTGCTCCGACCTCCTGGTCGAGGTGCTGGGCGAGGCGGGCCGCCATGCGCGTTCGGCGGTCGGCATGGGCTCGCTGCCCCAGCGCATCATGGTCGAGATCGAGGCCATTCTCGAGGTCAGGACGTGAGCCGCGAGCCGGATTGACGAAGGCGCCGCCCCGGTGTGACAAAGGCCGGGCGCGGGTTCGGGAGGAGTGTCAAATGGCGCCAATCGGCGTGATCGATGTCCGGAAGACTTACGGCGCGCTCGAAGTCGTCCACGGCGTCTCGGTCGACATCGCGGACGGCGATTTCGTGATCCTGGTCGGCCCGTCGGGCTGCGGCAAGTCCACCCTTCTGCGCATGATCGCGGGGCTCGAAAGCATCACCTCCGGGATCATCAAGATCGGCGACCGGGTGGTGAACACGCTTGCGCCGAAGGATCGCGACATCGCGATGGTGTTCCAGAACTACGCGCTTTATCCGCACAAGACGGTCGCCGAGAACATGGGCTTTGCGCTGAAGCTTCGGGGCAGGCCGAAGGCCGAGATCGAGCAGCGGGTGCGCCGGGCGGCCGACATCCTCGATGTCGCGACGCTGCTTGGCCGTTATCCGCGCCAGCTGTCCGGCGGGCAGCGCCAGCGGGTGGCGATGGGGCGGGCGATCGTCCGCAGTCCGCAGGTGTTCCTGTTCGACGAGCCGCTCTCCAACCTCGACGCCAAGCTCCGGGTGCAGATGCGGGCCGAGATCAAGGAACTGCATCAGCGGCTGAAGACCACCACCATCTACGTTACCCACGATCAGATCGAGGCGATGACGATGGCCGACCGCATCGTCGTCCTGCGCGACGGGATCATCGAGCAGGTCGGGGCGCCGCTCGATCTCTACGATCGGCCGGCGAACCTGTTCGTCGCCGGCTTCATCGGCTCGCCGTCGATGAACTTCATCAACGGCACGCTTGGCGCCGACGGCTTCCGCACCGATGACGGCATCGTCGAGCAGATCGGCAGCCCGCTGGAGCTTTACGATCAGCCGGCCAACCTGTTCGTTGCCGGCTTCATCGGCTCGCCCGCCATGAACATGCTGCCGGCGCGCCTCAGCATGGACGGCAACCGGCGCGCGGCTGTCATCAATGGCGGCACCAAGATCGAGC
>DATNBG010000547.1:0-2664 GCA_035572075.1 Roseiarcus sp.
TCGTGACGAATCCGGCGATGGCGTCCTCCACCAGCGATCTCATGACCTGCAACATGGGAAAATAGCTTCGCGCTCCTCGCGGCGCGTTTTATGATGACGCCAAGGCGGCGCGCCGATCCGCGCCGCCGCCGCCCGGCCCTCCGCGCCAAAGAGCTGACGCATGTCCGCACTGACGTTCGTTTCGACCATCGCCTGTCCCCTCTGCGGTCATCGAAGCGCGGAAACGATGCCGGCGGACGCCTGCCAGTATTTCTATCAATGCCGCGCCTGCTCGGCGGTCATCAAACCCAGGCCCGGCGATTGCTGCGTGTTCTGTTCGTTTGGCGACGCGCCCTGCCCGCCGATGCAGGAAGCGCGGGCGAGCGGAACGCAAAGCTGCCGCTAAGCAGGTTTTCGTTGGCTCGCCAACGAAAACCTGCTTAGGGGGCGGCCATGACCAATTCCGGCGCCGAAAACCCGCTTCTCGAACCCTGGACCGCGCCGTTCGAGGCGCCGCCGTTCGACCTTGTCGAGCCTCGCCATTTCCCGCGCGCGTTCGACGAGGCGCTCGCTCAGGCGCGCGCGGAAATCGACGCTGTCGCCGCCGATCCCGAGCCTCCGACCTTCGCCAATACGATCGAGGCGCTGGAGCGGGGCGGGCGCGGCCTCGACAATGTGGCGAGCGTCTTTTTCAATCTCGCGGGCGCCCACACCAACGACGAGCTGCAGGCGATCGAACGCGACATTGCGCCCCTTCTCGCGCGCCATCGCAGCGACACCTATCTCAACGAGGCTTTGTTCAAGCGCATCGATGCGCTCGAAGCGGATAAGGACAAGCTCGGTCTGTCGGCCGAGCAAAAGCGTGTGCTCGAGCGCTATCATCTCGATTTCACCCGCGCCGGCGCGGGCCAGCCGCCGGAGGCCAAGGCGCGGCTGGCGGCGATCGCCGAGCGGCTGGCGGCGCTCGCCACGAGATTCGGCCAGAATGTGCTCGCCGACGAAAAAGACTGGCTCATGCTCCTGGGTGAGCCCGATCTCGACGGCCTGCCCGATTTCCTTGTCGCCTCGGCCGCGCGCATCGCCGCCGACCGCGGCCATCCCGGCCAATACGCGATCACCCTCTCCCGATCGAGCGTCGAGCCGTTCCTGCAATTCTCGGCCCGCCGGGATTTGCGCGAACGAGCCTTCCGCGCCTGGACGGCGCGGGGCGAGAACGGGGGCCCGACCGACAACCGCGCCATCGCCGCCGAGATGGTGCGCTTGAGAGCCGAGCGCGCGCGCCTCCTGGGTTACGAAACGTACGCCCACTACCGGCTGGCCGACACGATGGCCAAGACGCCGCAAGCGGCGCTCGATCTGCTCCAGTCGGTCTGGGCGCCGGCCGTCGCGAGCGCGGGCAAGGACGAGGAGGCGCTGCAGGCGATCGCCGCGAGCGAAGGCGGCAATTTCAAAGTGGCGCCCTGGGACTGGCGTTACCTCGCCGAAAAGCGGCGCAGGCAAGAATTCGACTTCGACGAGGGCGAACTCAAGCCGTATCTTTCGCTCGACCGCATGATCGAGGCGGCTTTCCACGCCGCGAACCGCCTGTTCGGGCTGACCTTCGCCGAGCGCTTCGACCTCAAGCTCTATCATCCCGACGTGCGCGCTTGGGAAGTGAGGGGCCGCGACGGCGAACCGAAGGCGCTGTTCCTGGGCGATTATTTCGCCAGGCCTTCGAAGCGCAGCGGCGCCTGGATGAGCAGTCTCCGCGGCCAGCAGAAGCTCGATGAGCCGCGACTGCCGATCGTGGTCAATGTGATGAATTTCGCCAAGGGGGCCGAAGGCGGGAAGAGCCTGCTCAGCGTCGACGAGGCGCGCACGCTCTTCCACGAATTCGGCCACGCGCTGCATGGGATGCTGTCGGACGTGACCTACCCGCGCATCTCCGGAACCCATGTCGCCGGCGATTTCGTCGAGTTTCCCTCGCAGCTTTTCGAGCACTGGATTCGAGAGCCTGAGATGCTGCGCCGTTTCGCGCTCCATCACAAAACGGCCAGGCCGATGCCCGACGCGCTGATCGGCAAGCTTCTCGCCGCGCGCGCGTTCAACCAGGGGTGGTCGACCGTCGAGTACACGGCCTCGGCGCTGGTCGATTTGAAGCTCCATCTCGATCCCAGGCCAGACGACCTCGACGTCGTCGCGTTCGAGCGGGAAGAACTCAAGCGGATCGGCATGCCCGAGGCGATCGCCATGCGTCACCGCACGCCGCATTTCCAGCACATCTTCTCGGGCGGCTATTCGGCCGCCTACTACAGCTATCTCTGGTCGGAGGTGCTCGACGCTGACGGGTTCGAGGCGTTCGAGGAGGCCGGTGACATTTTCGATCCGGCCGTGGCTCAGCGCCTCGAGGAGTTTGTCTACGCCGCCGGCGGCGCCCGCGACTACGACGAGGCTTACCGGGCCTTTCGCGGCCGCCCACCCTCGCCCGAGGCCCTGTTCCGCAAGCGGGGGCTCGAGGCCGCGCCTTAGACCAGGCTAGCCGGCCGGGACGCGCTCTCGCGCTATAGTCCGGCGACCACCGCGAGCTTGGTGATCTGCCCGTTCTGGTAGGCCCTCAGGAAAGCCTGATAGTCCTTGAACGACACGCAGCCGTTCGATTGGCCGTTGGGGCCGAGCATGAACGGATGCGCCAAAAATCCCGCCCGC
>DATNBG010000548.1:0-3219 GCA_035572075.1 Roseiarcus sp.
GAGGAGGGGCGGCCGTTATGGCAACGCCGTTGGCGGCGCGCAAGGGGCGGCGGATGGGCTCCTCTCAAGGATGCGGCTCGCCCTCAGCCACCGTCAGATCGACCATGATCTCGGCCGCGAGCTTTTCCAGCGCCCTGCGCAGTTCGTCGAGCCTGAGCCCCTCGGGGACGCTCAAGCGCGCGGTCGCGTGGAACATCAGGACGCCGGTGAACGGCTCGCCTTCGAGGCCGCTCGCGAAGTCCTCGATGTTGACGCCGAGGCGGGTCAGCGCCTGGGTCACGTCGCGCACGATCCCAGGCCGCTCGGCGCTGACGACATCGAGCTTGACGGTCCGCGCCGACCTCTTGGCCTCGGCCGCCGCGCCGCGGTCGATCGAGATGCGCAGCCCCGAAGGGGCGAGCCTGGCCAGCGCCGATTCGAGCGGGATGACGCTTTCGTCGGGAAGCTGAACAAGCAGGATGCCGGCGAACTTGCCCGCGAGCCGCGCCGACCGGCTCTCGAGCCAGGTCCCGCCATGCGCCGCGACCGCCTGCGAGATTGCGCTGACGAGCCCAGGCCGGTCGTCGCCGACGAAGGTGAGAACGAGCGGGGTCGTCATGGGTATCCTCGGCTTGGGGCGTCTGTCCTCTCCTCTCTTCCGTCTTTCTCCTTGCCCGTTCAAGCGCGCGGGCATGGCGCCGCCTGGCGTTTCCCCCGGCGGCGAGAGCGCTTCGCCGCGGGCGAACCGCACGAGAAAAAAACCGACGATTTCTTGACAGGCGGGCGGATGGGGCTTATTGTTTTTCAGAATATTCGTCTTTCGGGATTCCGGTCCGGCTTTTAGCGGGCCGACCGCCCGGGTTGAGAACAGGGCGAAGCGAAAAGGCGCCCAAGCCCTTGAAAACAAACATTTCCGCGAAATGACTGATTCAGAGGCGCCAATGATGTCAACGACTTGCGGCCCGTCGTGCGAAACGCTTCGTTTCGCCCCGCGAAATGGGCGCCCTTCGTCTTTTTGCGAAAGGACGCCGCTGGCGCCCGCTCGGCCCTTCGAGACGCGTCGCCTGCGGCTCCGCTCCTCAGGGCGACGCGGTTGGGGAGAGTCGCGCAAAAGCGCAATTAAGGTCATGAAATCATTGAGCAGCGTAAAATTGTGCGCGGCCCACGGTCGGGGGCCGGTCAGTCACGCCGTGGAAAGGACGAAAGACGTCCTTAGAGGAAAAGCGTCCTTAAAGGATGAACCGGCTCAAGTCCGCGTTCGCGGCGAGGTCGCCGATGTGGCGCTCGACGAAATCGGCGTCGATGCGGACCTTTTCGCCGCCCCGGTCGGGGGCGGTGAAGCTCACTTCGTCGAGCACCCGCTCCATCACCGTCTGGAGCCGGCGCGCGCCGATGTTCTCGACCGACCCGTTGACCTGGGCGGCGAGGCGGGCGATCGCGTTGACCGCATCGTCGCTGAACTCGAGCTCCACCCCTTCGGTGCGCATCAGCGCGGCATATTGCTTGATCAGGCTCGCCTCGGTGTCGGTGAGGATGCGCCTGAAATCGTCCTCGGTCAGAGAGTTGAGCTCGACGCGGATCGGCAGGCGGCCTTGCAGCTCGGGCAGGAGGTCGGAGGGCTTGGCGATATGGAAGGCGCCGGAGGCGACGAAGAGAATATGGTCGGTCTTGACCGTGCCGTGCTTCGTCGCGACCGTCGTGCCCTCGATCAGCGGCAGAAGATCGCGCTGGACGCCTTCGCGCGACACGTCGGCGCCGCCGCGGCCCTCGCGCGCGCAAATCTTGTCGATCTCGTCGAGGAACACGATCCCGTTGCTCTCGGCTTCCGCGACCGCGTCGCGGACGATTGCGTCCTGATCGAGGAGCTTGTCGGCTTCGGCGGCAACCAGCGGCTCATGGGCTTCGGTCACCGTCATGCGCTTGGCCTTGGTGCGGCTCCCTTTGCCGAAAATGTCGGCGATGTTGATCGCGCCGATCGAGGCGCCGGGCATGTTCGGCAGTTCGAACATCGGCAGGCCCGAGCCGCTCTGCGGCAATTCGAGCTCGATCTCCTTGTCGCTGAGTTCGCCCGCGTGCAGCTTGCGGCGAAAGGCCTCGCGGGTGGCCGAGGACGACGCCGAGCCGACCAGCGCGTCGAGCACCCGCTCCTCCGCTTCGAGCTCCGCCCTGGCCTCGATGTCCTTGCGCTTGCGGCTCTTGACCAGCGCGATGGCGACCTCGATCAGGTCACGCACGATCTGCTCGACGTCGCGCCCGACATAGCCGACCTCGGTGAATTTGGTCGCCTCGACCTTGAGGAACGGCGCGCCGGCCAGCTTGGCGAGGCGCCGCGCGATCTCGGTCTTGCCGCAGCCGGTCGGGCCGATCATCAGGATGTTCTTCGGCATCACCTCCTCGCGCATCGGCGAGACGAGGCGCAGGCGCCGCCACCGGTTGCGCAGCGCAATGGCGACGGCGCGCTTGGCCTCCGCCTGACCGACAATGTAGCGGTCGAGTTCGGAGACGATTTCGCGGGGCGACAGATCGGTCATCAGAGACTTTCGAGAATCAGATTGACGTTGGTGTAGACGCAGATTTCGGCGGCGATGCGCATCGAACGGCGCACGATCTCCTCGGCCTCGAGCGGCGTCGGCATCAGCGCCCGGGCGGCGGCGAGCGCGTAATTGCCCCCCGAACCGATCGCCGTGGCCGACCCGTGCTCGTCCCCCTCGGGCTCGAGCACGTCGCCCGAGCCCGACAGCGTGAAGGCTGAGCCCTTGTCGGCGACAATCAGCATCGCCTCGAGGCGCCTCAGATACCGATCGGTGCGCCAGTCCTTGGCGAGTTCCACGCAGGCGCGCGCAAGCTGGCCGTGATATTGGTCGAGCTTGCCCTCGAGCCGTTCGAACAAGGTGAAGGCGTCGGCGGTCGCGCCGGCGAAGCCGCCGATGACGTCGCCCTTGCCAAGACGGCGAACCTTGCGGGCGTTGGCCTTGACCACCGTCTGGCCCATGCTGACCTGGCCGTCGCCGCCGATGACGACCCGTCCGTCCTTGCGCACCATCAGAATGGTGGTCGCATGCCAGCCGGGCGAGCGCGCGGCGAAGTGGTCAGTCATAAGCGAAACGTCCTGAAGGGGAGCAGGGGCCGGATGTATGGGAGCGGGCGAGCCCATGCAAGGGAGGCTGTCGTTCGCGACATTGCGATAATATCGCTTGACATCGGAGTTACGGTCCTCGCGATCCACATCGGCCAACGGAC
>DATNBG010000549.1:0-2662 GCA_035572075.1 Roseiarcus sp.
AGCTGAATGTCGATCCAGTCGCGAAAGGCCTCGCGGACGCTGAGCACGGCTTCGAGATTGGCGAGGCCGACATCGTTGTCGATGTCGACATGGCTCCTCACCCGAGTCGTTCCGTTTGCGATCAGGGTCCTGATGAGCGCGGAGGCGCGCGCTTCGATCTTGAGCGCGACGCGATGGCGCGCGACGCGCTCGGCGGCGATGCGCTCGCGTACGCCGCGTCCCTCGACATGGGGCAGGCGAGGCGCGCCCCAATGCGTCTTGTCGAGATGGATGTGGCCGTCGACGAAGGCGGGCACGAGCAGCGCGCCGGCAAGATCGATCCGCTCGCCCAAGCCGTCGGCGCCTCCGGGCGGGTGCAGCGCCGCAATGAGACCGCCGGCGATTTCCACGTCGGCGAAACTCCCGCCGGGAAGGTGCGCGTTGGTGAGGATCATCAGACGAGGTTCAGGCGCTTCGCCGCCGCATATTGGTAGAGGCGGTCGCCGTAATGCTTGAACTCCTCGCCCGCCGAGAAGGTGAGGCTGAGATCATGCTCGTCGTCGCGCGTGACCGCCTCGGAAAAGATCTCCGGCCAGCCGGGCAGGGGCATGCGCCGCCACGCCTCGAGTTCATCCGCGCTTGGGAGAGCGGGAAAGCCCATCTTCGGCACGAGCGAGGCGATCGCCTGCCAGAAATAGCGGAGCGGCGGCGCCGTATCGGGCGTGCGCGGCGCCATCAGCCGCAGCCAGTGCATTCCGGTCAGCGCGTGGAGCGCACAGAAGTCGAGGGTCGCGGCGTAGAGCGCAAGCGAAAGCCTTGCGGCCCGGTCGTGCGTCTCGGGTCCGATCGCCAGCATGTCGACGACGGGCGCAAATTCCGGTTTCGCGGCGACCGCGCGCATGAAGTGCCAGAGAAGGTCGCGCTCGGGCTCGACATGCCGGAACGCCTTTGGCCCATACATGAAGGCGAGCACCCCGGCCGGATCGTCGGTCGAGGGTTTCGCCCCTCGCCAGGGGCCGAGCGGAAGATAGGTCGCCGCCCAATAGCCGAGCGAGACTGCGGTCTCCTCGTCGCTGTCGGTCAGCGTCGCATAGGCCATCCGCATCAGCGCGTGGGTGGCGCTGGCCGCTACGCCGGGGATCAGCTCGGGCAGGTAGAGGACGGCGGCCGGCGTCGCGCCAAGCCGCGCGACTTCGCCGGCGAAGAAGGCGCGATAGTCGCCCTCGCGCTCGCGCTGGCCCAGAAATTCGCGCCAATTCTCGCGCGTGATCTCCCCGGTCCGCTCGGGCACGGGGACGAGCCCGTTCTGCTCGCGGTAGATGTCGCAATAAGCTTCGAGCCGCTCGTCGCTCGCGCCCATGCGATGCAAGGCGACCAGGACCATCGGCAGATGATTGGCGAGACAGAAGGGGAATTCCGCGCTCCACTGGCGCGACCATGCGACGGCCCGCTCGAGTCCGTCTCGAGTCGCAGCGTCCGAATGCGAAGAGGCAGCGCGCGCCGACGCCGCTCTCATGAACTCCTCCAAAGCGCGTCTTTTGCTGTGTGTAGCACGGTTGCGCCTCTAAGGCGATTTCAATCGAAGCTCGGCCCCTCACTGTGGGCGGCCGCACAATTTGATTGATCTCGCGAAAATCGGAGTGTTAGCCTGCCGGACCGTCATCGGGAGGAAACCGCATATGAAACCGTTCATCGGTCGTGCGACAGGGCTGGGGGTCGGCGTTCTGATCTCGTTCGGCCTCGGTGGGGCAGGGGCCGCCGACAAGCCCTATCAGGGCATGACCCTCAACCTCGCTTCCCAGAATGACCAGTTCGCCGCGGTGCTCGCACAGGTTGCGCCGCAGTTCGAGGCGCTGACCGGCGCCAAGGTCAATGTCGACATCATGAGCTACCCCGAGCTCCTGACCAAGATCACCGCCGACTATGTCGGCCACACCAAGGGCTACGACATCGCGACCGTCGACATTGTCTGGTCCGGCCAGTTCGCCGAGGCCGGCTATACCGTCGATCTCACCGACTGGATCAAGCGCGACGCGGCCGAGATCAAGGTCGATGACATCTATCCCTCGCTGATGGCTTCGCTCGGCGGCTATCACGGCAAGCAGGTGGCGTTCCCGTTCGCCGGCTACGCCAACGTGCTCGCCTACCGCAAGGACCTCTATGAAGCAGCGGGCCTGAAGCCGCCGGCGACGATGGAGGAGTTTGTCGCCGACGCCATCAAGCTCACCGACAAGAGCAAGAAAATCTATGGCTTCGTCGCCAACGGCCAGAAAGGGCCTGCGGTGGCGCAGGACTGGATGCAGTACAATCGCCAGTTCGGCGGCTCGATCCTCGACAAGGACGGCAAGCCGGCGCTCAATTCCCCCGCCAATATCGCCAGCGTCGTCGCCTACAAGAAGCTGTTCGACGAGGCCGCGCCCCCCGGCGCCGCGGACTACGACTGGGGCGGGCGCGAGGAGAGCTTCCGCCAGGGCTTGGTCGCCAACATGCAGACCTGGTCGATCGGCGCCGCCGACTACGACAATCCGAAAGTGTCGAAGATCGCCGGCAAGGCGGGGATCATGCTGACGCCCATGGCCAAGGGGCTGCCTCAGGAATACGGCATCGGCGGCTGGGCGTTGGGCATCAACAAAGACATCGACCCGAAGAAGCAGGAGGCGGCGTGGGCGTTCATCAAATGGGT
>DATNBG010000550.1:0-8342 GCA_035572075.1 Roseiarcus sp.
GCTGAGGAATGGACATGGCTCGGGCATGATCAGGTTGGTCTGGAAGGTCTCGCCGCCGAAGGGAGGCGCGTTGAGGTTGGGAAAGGTCAGCCCGTTCGTGGGATCGGTGAGCGGCGGCGCATTGCCCGCTTTGTCCGACCAGGTTTGAAAGTGCATCGTCTCGGTCGGGCCGATGCTGATCAGTATCCGGAGAACTTCTACGCTCGACGCCCGAAGCGCCATCGCTGGATAGAGGGTCGTTCCGCCCTGCTCGATGGTGGGCATGTGGAACCCCGCCGTATTGGCGATGGCTTGAATATGGCGGAGTGGCTTGAGGTCGGCGTCGCTCCTCGGGATCGCCGTATGCGGCCCTTTGAACAAATCCGGCACGGCTTGAGGAAACTGGAAAAGCGGGTCCAGGTCGGGATTGTGCGACTCGCTGCGGTAGCGGGTCCACCAACTCGTATCGAGGGTGAGTTCCATGAGGTTTGTAAGCCGCGGCTTTCCGCTCGACCCGGTCGCTGTGCTGCCCTGCAAAGTGCGAAATTGATCCAAGTTGGCGGGTTTGGCGCCTTTCGACTCCAGGTAGGCGTTAAGGAAGGTAAAATGGGTGATTTCATCGTCGGTGTTGTCGTGAATGTATTGAGGAAAGTCTGAATCGAGGACTTGCAGCGCCTTGGTGTAGACCTTGTTCCCGCTTCCGCCCGGAACCTCCTCGTCGGGGATTCCGCCGAGCTCGTTGTACTGGACCCAAAAGTCGGTTTCCAAAATCTCGACGGCGGCGGCGAAGCGTAGCAAGGCCGCATCGCCCTTGCTGAGACCGCCGTTATCGGCCGCCCGCGCAGGCGGGCGATCTCCGAGAAGGGCGAGACCTGCGCCCGCGGCGCCCACGGCTAACCCTGTTTGCAGGAATGCGCGCCGGTCGGTGGAGGAGCCGCGTCTTGACCTTCGCATGGAATTTCCTTTCCTCTCGATGTCGCTGTCAGCTGAGAAGCGCGAAACCGGGCCGACCCCCAGTGCCAAAGGACATCGCCTCCGGCGCTCAATGAGGCCAGCCGATCGCGCGACGCACGTCTGCTGCGCGAGCGTGAAATTTTCGAAATGACCCCGGCGGCTTCAGTCGCTCCGTGCCGCCGCGTCAAGAAACACTGGCGCCCGGACAGTTATTCGGTCGAAGATCATTCAACTCGTCTGGAGCAGCTATGCCGAGCGCGGGCGACGTCCGCCCCGAGTGCCAGTCATCGGCCTGACGACCGCTATAAGACCTGGCGGCGGACGCCGACGCTGCCCGGCGCGGCGACGAGGACTGAGAATCCGGGGACGCTTTCGATAAGCGGGCGCCTATGTTACCACGGGGAGCTTCAAGGCTCCCGCGCTGGGCGCGCGGTCCTTAGGGATAAGACCGCGCGCATGAGTGAACGGCGCTTGAGTTTCAGTTACGAGGATCTCATCGCCTGCGGCCGCGGCGAATTGTTCGGGCCGGGAAACGCGCAACTGCCCTTGCCGCCGATGCTGATGTTCGACCGGATCAGCGAGATTTCCGAAACCGGCGGCGCCAACGGCAAGGGCGGGGTCAAGGCGGAATTCGACATCAAGCCCGACCTGTGGTTCTTCGCCTGCCACTTCAAGGGCGATCCGGTGATGCCGGGATGTCTGGGCCTCGACGCCCTTTGGCAACTGACCGGATTTTTTCTCGGCTGGCTTGGGCTCCCCGGCCGGGGCCGGGCGCTGGGCGTGGGGGAAGTGAAATTCGCCGATCAGGTTCTCCCGACGGTCAAGAAGGTCGTTTACGGCGTGGATATCAAGCGCGTCTTCAGGGGCAAGCTGATCCTTGGCGTCGCCGACGGCTGGCTCGAGGGCGACGGCAAGCGAATCTACGAGGTCAAGGACATGCGCGTCGGCTTGTTCAGCCCCGCGCCTGCTGCTTAAGGCCTAATCTCCCGAAACTCGCGAGGTCCGCGGTGGAGGCAGGAGAATGAGGCGGGTCGTCGTCACCGGCATGGGCATCGTGTCCTCGATCGGTAACAACACCCAGGAAGTGACCGCGAGCCTCCACGACGGCAAGTCGGGGATCACCCGCGCCGACCGGTTGGCCGAGCTCGGCTTCCGCTCGCAGGTCCATGGGAGCCCGACGCTGCGCGCCGAAGAGGTGGTCGATCGCCGCGCGATGCGCTTCCATGGCGGCGGAACGGCCTGGAACCACGTGGCGATGGATCAGGCGATCGTGGACAGCGGCCTTGCGCCCGACGAGGTCTCGAACGAGCGGACCGGCATCATCATGGGTTCGGGCGGGCCGTCGACGCGCACGATCGTCGAGGCCGCGGACACGGCCCGCGCCAAGGGGCCCAAGCGCGTCGGCCCGTTCGCGGTGCCGAAGGCCATGTCCTCGACGGCTTCCGCGACGCTCTCGACCTGGTTCAAGATCAAGGGCGTGAGCTACTCGATTTCGTCCGCCTGCGCCACGTCCAATCATTGCATCGGCGCGGCCTACGAGCACATCCTCGCGGAGCGGCAGGATGTGATGTTCGCCGGCGGCTGCGAGGAGCTCGACTGGACGCTGTCGGTGCTGTTCGACGCCATGGGCGCCTTGTCTTCCGCCTTCAACGACACCCCGGCGCGCGCGTCGCGCGCTTACGACAAGAACCGCGACGGATTCGTCATTTCCGCCGGCGCGGGCGTGCTGGTGCTGGAGGAGTATGAGCGGGCCAGGGCCCGCGGGGCCAGGATCTACGGCGAAATTGCAGGCTACGGCGCGACTTCGGACGGGCACGACATGGTGGCGCCTTCCGGCGAGGGCGCCGCGCGATGCATGCGCCAGGCTCTCGCGCGGGTCAAAATCCCGATCGACTATATCAATCCCCACGCGACTTCGACCCCGATCGGCGATCTCAAGGAGATCGAGGCGCTGCGGGAAGTCTTTGGCTCGGGAGACAAGTGTCCGCCGATCTCGGCGACCAAATCGCTGACCGGCCATTCCCAGGGCGCGACCGGCGCGCACGAGGCCATCTATTCGCTCCTGATGATGCGGAACGGCTTCATCTGCGAGAGCGCGCATATCGACGACCTCGACCCCGCTTTCTCGGACATGCCGATCGTGCGGAAGCGCCTCGACAATGTGAAATTGCGGGCGGTTCTCTCGAACTCGTTCGGCTTCGGCGGGACAAACGCGACGCTGGTGTTCAAGCAGGTGGATGCTTGAGCCGCCAATTTCTTAACTGCCAAGCCCCGCTCGAACCTCATGCCTCAAGGAGCCTGCGCAGCACGGCGTCTCGAAGGATGATCCAGCGGTCGGCGCCGTTCGTGCGCTCTGGAACGTCCTTCGAGACGCGCCTTCGGCGCTCCTTGAGGCGCGAGGTCAGAGGGGGCGCCTGGGAGTCACCCAATTTCTCCTCCTGAACCCCGGATCGGCGAGCGCGCGATGAGAAGCGGCCTGATGAGCGGCAAACGCGGCCTGGTGATGGGCGTCGCGAACGATCACTCGATCGCCTGGGGCATCGCCAAGGCCGTGAGCGCCGAGGGGGCCGAACTCGCCTTCACCTTTCAGAACGACGCGCTCGGCAAACGGGTCGCGCCGCTGGCCGAGGAGCTCGGCGCCGGGGAGCGCCTCTATCGCTGCGACGTCGAAGACCTCGATTCGGTCGAGGCCCTGTTCGCCGAGCTGGGAAAGGCCTGGGAGAGTCTCGACTTTCTCGTCCATTGCATCGGCTTTTCCGATCGGAACGAGCTGAAAGGGCGCTACGCCGACACGAGCCGAGAGAATTTCATCCGCACGATGGTCATCTCGGCCTTCTCGTTCACCGAGATCGCCAGGCGCGCCGCGCCCCTCATGCCCTCGGGCGGGGCGATGCTCACCCTCACCTTCGGCGGCTCGACCCGGGTCGTCCCCAACTACAATGTGATGGGCGTCGCCAAGGCCGCGCTGGAAGCGAGCGTGCGGTATCTCGCGGCGGATTTCGGCCCTGACAACATTCGCGTCAACGCGATTTCCGCCGGACCCATCCGCACTCTGGCTGGCGCGGGGATCGCGGATGCGCGCTTCATGTTCAATTTCCAGCGCGACCATTCGCCGCTCCGGCGCACGGTCACGATCGAGAATGTCGGCTCCGCCGCGGTCTACCTGCTCTCCAACCTCTCCGAGGGGGTGACGGGCGAAGTGCATTTCGTCGACGCGGGCTACAATATCGTCTCGATGCCCCGCCCCGAGGACATCGGCGGGTAAGATAGAGAGGTCTGATTTCAGTTCCAGCGTCGTCGTCGCGAGGAGCGCGTAAGCGCGACGCGGCGATCCAGGAGTCGTCGGGCGCTCTACGTTCTCTGGATCGCCACGTCGGCCTTCGGCCTCCTCGCGACGACGATTCCGCTTGAAATCATCCCGATCTAGCGGGCGCCATTGCTTTTCGCCGATTTTGGCGCAGTCTTGAGCCAGACAGTCAGCCCGCGCCGCTAGAACCATGGCCAGAATCCGGAACGAACGCCGGTTCCTTCCAGGGGCGAGCCTTGCTTTGCTCGGCGCGGCCGTGATCTCGCTCGGGTTGTCCGGCGCCGCGCTTCCAGCAAGCGCCGTCGCCGCCCCCCGCTCGCATCAGCCGGGCTTCCGCGAATTCATTGCCGGGCTTTGGCCGCTCGCCGCGGAGCGGGGGGTCAAGCGCGCGGCCTTCGACCGCGCCTTCGCCGGCGTCTCCTTCGATCCGAGGGTCGTGGCGATGGCCCAGTCGCAGCCCGAATTCACGCGCCCGATTTCCGACTATCTCGCGAGCGCGCTCTCGGCCGACCGCATCGCGCGGGGGCGCGAGCGGGCGCGCTCGGAGAGCCTCTGGCTTGGCCGGGCCAAGGAGACATTCGGCGTCGATGGCGCGGTGATCCTCGGCATCTGGGGGCTGGAGACCGATTTCGGCGGCTTTACCGGCTCGAACAATGTCTTTCAGGCCCTGGCCAGCCTCGCCTATGCCCACTGTCGCGGCGACTATTTCCGCGACGAACTGATGAGCGCCCTGGTGATGGTCGAGGACGAGGGCGTCGCCCCCTCGCTTATGCGCGGCTCATGGGCGGGCGCCATGGGCCAGACGCAGTTCATGCCGTCGAGCTACCTCGCCTATGCCGTCGCCTTCGAGCGGCACGGACGGCGCGACATCTGGACGAGCGAGGCCGACGCGATCGGCTCGACGGCGAACTATCTGGCGAAACACGGCTGGACGAATGGCCTGCCCTGGGGTTTCGAGGTTCGCCTGCCGGCCTCATTCACCCTGAGCCAGGCGGATTCGTCCGCGCCCGCGCCGTTCTCGTCCTTCGCCGCTCGCGGGGTCAAGAGAGTCGACGGAGCGCCGTGGCCGGAATCAGGCTCTGCCCGGCTCATGATCCTTGCCGGGCTCAACGGGCCGGTATTTCTCGTCACCAGCAATTTCGACGTCATCAAGACGTACAACAATTCGACGGCGTATGCGCTGGCGGTCGGCCTGCTCGGCGACGCGATCGAGGGCGGCCCCGGTCTTGTCGCCCGGTGGCCGGCCGACCCTCCGCTCACCGCGGCGCAGATTGAGGCGCTTCAGGTCAAGCTCAAGACGATGGGCTACGATGTCGGCGAGATTGATGGAAGGATCGGCGATGCGATGCGCTCGGCGGTGCGCGCCTATCAGGAGCGCAACGGTCTGAAACCTGACGGTTACGCCGATCTCTCGCTGTTCAGGCGCGTGAGCGCACTGCCGTGATCGCCTTCAGTCCCGTGCGCTTGTTTGGATAGCGGCGCCATGCTAGGCGACCCCGCGGGCGCACGAGGAGCGGTTGACGATGGCTGACCAGAGCGGCAATGGCGCGGAGGCGCCGCAAGCCGGTCCGAGATTTTCGGTTCTCGCCCAATATACCAAGGATTTGTCGTTCGAGAATCCGAACGCCCCGCGCACCCTTGGCCCGCAGCAGTCGGCGCCCAACATTTCGATCCAGATCAATGTGAACGCGCGCCAGCTTGCCCCGTCCGACTACGAAGTGAGCCTGACCCTCGAGGGCGGCGCGGGCCAGGGCGCGGACACGATGTTCAAGTTCGAGCTCAACTATGCGGGCGTGTTCCGGGTGGAGAACTTTCCTTCCGATCAGGTTCAGCCTGTCGTGATGATCGAGGGGCCGCGTCTGCTGTTCCCGTTCGCGCGCCAGATCATCGCCGACGCGGTGCGTGGCGGGTCCTATCCGCCGCTGTTCATCGACCCGGTCGATTTTCATGCGCTCTATCTGCAGCGCCTGGCCGCGACCGGCGGGCAGCAGCAGCAACAGACCGCCTGATCGTCAGGCGGGCGGAGCGAGATAGCGCGACCAGATCGCCTCGACGATCGAGGTTTCGATGTAACGCGCGTGGGCGGCCGCCTCCTCCGGCTCGAGCCACGATCGCCGTGGCGGCCTCGGCTCGGAGCGGGCCGGAACGAGGATCGCCAGACGATCCGCAAGCGTCCCGGCGTCGCCGAACGCGAGCGACCGCTGGCGGCCTCCCGTGAGCTCGCAATAGACCTCGACCAGAATCTCCGCATCGAGCAACGCGCCGTGCCTCGTCCGTCGCGAGCGGTCGATGCGGTAGCGGTCGCATAGGGCGTCGAGGCTGTTCGCGGCGCCGGGGTGCTTCTTCCGCGCGATCGTCAGCGTGTCGACCACCCGCTCCATGCCGATCGCCGCGCGCCCGAGCCTGGTCAGCTCGGCGTTCACGAAACGCATGTCGAAATCGGCGTTATGGATGACGAGATTCGAATCGCCGATGAAGGCGAGAAAATCGTCGACCACGCCGCCGAACGCCGGCTTGTCCCTCAACGCTTCGGCGGTGTGGCCATGGACGCGCACAGCGTCCTCGGGGACGTCGCGCTCCGGATTGATGAGGACGTGGAAGACCTTGCCGGTCAGGCTTTGGTGCACGATTTCGACCGCGCCGATTTCCAGCACCCGATGTCCCTCCGCGGGATCGAGGCCTGTCGTTTCGGTGTCGAGCACGATTTCACGCATATTGGGTTCGGCTTCCGGCCATCGCGGCGACCGCGCGGGTGAATTGAGCGACGACAGCGCGCGTCAGCTCGAGCCTGCCGCGGGTGTCGATGACGAAATGAGCGCGGCGCCGTTTTTCCGCATCCGAGATCTGGCGGGAGAGAATCGCCTCGAGTTTGGCCTCGGTCATTCCCTCGCGCTTGAGAGCGCGCTCGCGCTGGATCGATTCGGGCGCGCTCGCCACGATGACCAGATCGACAGTCGCTTCCCCTCCCGTCTCGAACAAGAGCGGCACATCGACAATGACGAGCCGCCGCCCGGCCGCCGCCGCGCGCTTGATGAACTGCCCGCGGGCCTCGGCCACCGCCGGGTGCACGAGGCCTTCGAGGCGCTTGAGCGCCTCGGCGTCGCCCAGCACTCGCGCCCCAAGGCGCTCGCGATCGACTTCGCCTGAGACCGTCACCCCCGGAAAGGCGGTCTCGACGGTCTTCGCGCCGGCGCCGGCGTAGAAGTCGCGCACGGCGTGGTCCGAGTCGAAGGTCGGAACGCCGAGCTCGGCGAACATGGCCGAGACCGTCGATTTTCCCATCGCGATCGAGCCCGTCAGCCCGGCGACGATCATCGCGCCGCTTCCTCGAGGACTTCGGCTTCGACGAGCGCGCGGAGTTCCGGCGTCACCCTCGGGCGCTGGCCAAACCAGCGCGCGAAGGCAGGCGCCGCCTGGTGGAGCAGCATGCCAAGCCCCTCGACGGAGCGCAGTCCGCGCATCCGGGCGCTTTCGATCAGCGGCGTCCGCAAGGGAACATAAACGGCGTCCGCGACGACCGCCCGCTCCGGGAGCGCGCCGAGGTCGACCGCGAGCGGCGGCTGTCCGGCCATGCCGAGCGAGCTCGCGTTGACGAGCAAGTCGGCTTTGGGCAGTTCCGCCGCAAGATCAGCCCAGGATATCGCCGTCGCCGGATCGCCGAAATGGGCGGCCAGCGTTTCCGCGCGGGCCTGCGTCCGATTGGCGATGGCGATGCGCTGAAATCCGCGTGAGATCAGGGCATGGACGATCGCTCTCGCCGCCCCGCCGGCGCCGATGACCGCAGCCGTTTTTCCACGGGTCCCCCAGCCAGGGGCGCTTTCGTCCATGTTGGCCAGAAAGCCGGCGACGTCGGTGTTGTCGCCCATCAGGCGCCCGTCCTCGCGCCACAGCGTGTTCACCGCGCCCAGCGCCTGCGCGACCGGCGTTCGCCAGTCGCAGACGGCAAAGGCCGTTTCCTTGTGGGGCACGGTGACATTGGCGCCGACGAGCCCATCCTTGCCGATCGCGGCCGCGAACTCACGAAATTCCCCGGGGGGGACGGCGAAACGCTCGTAGCTTCCCGATATGCCCAGCTCCTTAAGCCAGTAACGGTGAATGGTTG
>DATNBG010000551.1:0-7242 GCA_035572075.1 Roseiarcus sp.
GCGTCCGCCGCCGTGATCGGATCGAGCGGAGTGTCGAGCGTGATGACCACGATGCCGGCCTTGCGGGCCTTCTCGACCGTCGGCACGATCGCGGTCGAATCGCTTGGGACGAGCAGGATGCCCTTGGCGCCGGCGGCCATCAATTGCTCGATCGCCCGCACTTCACCGTCGTTGTCGCCATCGAACTTGCCCGCATAGGCCTGCGGGGTCAGGCCAAGCTGCTTGGCCTTGGCCTCGAAGCCCTCCCGCATTTTGACAAAGAAGGGATTGGTGTTGGTTTTGGTGATGAGGCCGACGATGTCGCCGGCGTGGGCGGTCCCGCCCGCAAGGGCCAAAGACAGCGCCGCGGCGGCGGCGGACACGAGCAATCCGGAAATCTTGGACACGAGGGCTCCTCCCATAGGGTCGATACGGCGACGTCGTTCGCGGCCCCAGCCACGGCTGGACGCGAGGCCGTTTTCCTCGCCGCGACGGTTTTCGCGCCGTCGTACTGGCATAGGCAAACTTTTGCCCAAGAGTCAAGGATAGCTACATCCGATTGAATAATTCTTGACAGGCGCCCTGTTCGGCACAATGGTTGGGCGAACAGCGTCGACAAAATCGAGCGGGAGGATGAAGGGGGCGCATCGCGACCTGGGCGCGAATGCCCGTGTGCTTGACAGCGCCGACGTGGCGGTCGCCTCGCCGATTGTCCAAGCCTCCCGGTCGAACACCGGCGGCGCCAATCAGGCTGGCGTACGTCTCTATAATGAGCGGCTGCTGCTTTCGCTCGTGCGCCGTTTCGGCCCGCTGTCCAAGGTTGAAGTCGCGCGGTTGACGGGGCTGTCGGTCCAAGCAACCTCCGCGATCATGAACCGATTGCAAGCGGATGGTCTGTTGAGGAGGGAGGCCCCGCTCCGCGGCCGGGTTGGGCAGCCGACGATCCCCATGTCGATCGATCCCGAAGGGGCCTATTCGTTCGGGTTCAAGATTGGGCGGCGCAGCTGCGAGCTGGCGCTGGTCGATTTCCGCGGCGCGGTGCGCGAGCGCGCGCGGCGCACCTATGCTTTCCCGACGCCGGCTATGATCCTCGAGTTCACGCGCGGCGAACTGCCTGCGCTTGCGCTCAAGCTCAATGCGGCCCAACGAGGGCGGATCGCCGGCCTCGGCGTCGGCGTGCCGTTCCAGTTGTGGAACTGGGAGACTGAGATTGGCGCTCCTCTGGGCGCAATGAGCGCCTGGCGCGAGTTCGACACTGAAGGCGAAATCGCGGCCATCAGCCCGTATCCAGTGACGCTGTGCAACGACGCGACCGCCGCCTGCGCGGCTGAGTTCTTCTTCGGCCGCTCCTGGCGCCATCGAGATTTCCTGTACTTCTTTCTCGGCGCGTTTGTCGGCGGCGGCGTGGTGCTCGACGGCGCCTTGCGCCCTGGACGCACCGGCAACGCGGGCGCCGTCGGATCGATGCCGGTTCTGGGGAAGGCCAACGGCGGCGCGGCGTCGCAGCTGATCGCGTGCGCGTCGATCTATCAACTGGAACGCCGACTCGAGGCGGCGGGGATCGACCCCTCTTCGATTTGGGCTGCTCCGGAATCATGGGGCGAATTCGGTGCGCAACTCGACGTCTGGATTGAAGACGCGGCGTCGGCCCTGGCCTACGCGACCGCCGCGGCGATTTCCGTCATCGACTTTGAGGCGATCGTGATCGACGGCGCGATGCCGGCGGCCGTGCGCGATCGGCTTGTCGCGCGCACGGCGCAGATCTTCCTGGGCCTTGATCGACGGGGCTTAAGCGAAGTCGAATTCGCGCCGGGGACGGTCGGTCACGACGCGCGGGCGATAGGCGGCGCGGCGCTACCGCTTATCAAGAATTTCGCCCGCGACCGGGAAATCCTGTTCAAAGATTCGATGAGCCAGTCGAGCTGAGCGCAAATGCTCCTGCCGTCGCTGGAACTTGGCGCGGAGCGCGTTGACGGCTAAGGTTCCGGCGAACCTCGACCCGGCTAAGTCCGCCGAGCGACCGCATTTTCTCTCAACGAGCAAGCACAAGGCGTCATGGCCGCCCGCATTGTCAAGGTTGAGCCGTTCGATCTGGTCGTCTTTGGCGGCACTGGCGATCTGGCTTACCGCAAGCTCTACCCGGCGCTGTTTCACCGCGAGCGCAGCAGTCAGTTCTCCGAGCCGACCCGGATCATCGGCGCGTCCCGCCGGCGCCTCGACAGCGAGGCGTTCCGCGCTTCGGTCAAAGACGCACTGATGAAATTCGGCGTCATCGACGACGAAGCGGACCCGGCGACGGAGCGATTTCTGTCCCGGCTCGACTATGTCGCGGTCGATGCGATGAGCGATGGCGGCTGGGCGGACCTCAAGGCTTTGCTCGGCGCCGACGAACGCATCCGCGCCTATTATCTCGCGACCGGTCCTGACCGGTTTGGTCCGCTGGCGAAGCGCCTCGGCGCCGAAGGGCTGGCGACTCCCCGCTCGCGCATCATCGTCGAGAAGCCGATCGGCAGGGATGGCCAGAGCGCGGCGGCGATCAACGATGTGATCGGATCCGTCTTTCTCGAGCGCAACATCTTCCGCATCGATCATTACCTCGGCAAGGAATCGGTGCAGAACCTCATGGCGCTGCGCTTCGCCAACATCCTGCTCGAGCCGGTGTGGAACAACGCGCACATCGATAATGTGCAGATTACTGTCGCCGAAACGCTGGGTGTCGAGGGACGAGGCGGCTACTACGAAGAAGCCGGCGCCGTGCGCGACATGGTCCAGAACCATATGATGCAGCTCCTCTGCCTCGTTGCGATGGAGCCGCCGAATTCGCTCGAGGCGGATTCGCTCAGGGATGAAAAGCTGAAAGTGCTGAAGGCGCTGCAACCGATCGACGAAAGCAACGCCGCCAATCTCACTGTGCGCGGCCAATACCGCGCCGGCTTCGCCGATGGCGGTCCGGTTCCCGGCTACCTCCAGGACATCGGCAAGGATGCGAGCGACACGGAGACGTTCGTCGCTCTCAAGCTTGGGATCGCCAACTGGCGATGGGCCGGGGTTCCCTTCTTTCTCCGCACCGGCAAAAGGCTGCCGCAGCGCTTTTCGGAAATCGTCGTCGGATTCCGGCGACTGCCGCATGTCATATTCGCGATGCATCCCGACGGCATGCCCGCCAATCGCCTGGTCATGCGCGTCCAGCCGGACGAAGGGATCAAGCTGTGGATGATGGTGAAGGAGCCGGGCCCGGGCGAGATGCGGCTGCAACATGTGCCGCTCGACATGAGCTTCGCCGAGGCCTTTGGCGCGCCGTCCGCCGACGCCTATGAGAGATTGCTGATGGATGCGCTGCGCGGGAACGCCGCCCTGTTCATGCGGCGCGACGAAGTCGAAGCGGCGTGGAAATTCATCGATCCCATCCGCGACGCCTGGGCGCAGTCGGGCGAACCGCCCCGCCCGTACGCCGCGGGCACGTGGGGACCCAACGCATCGGTCGCTTTGATCGAACGCGACGGACGAACCTGGAACGAGGAATACGATGATTGAGACCGATTTCCACCGCGTCGAGTTCGCCGACGGCGAAGAGCTGGCCGAAGGCCTTGCCGACTGGACAGCGGAGCGTCTGCGGGCGGCGATCGCAGCGCGAGGGGTAGCCCTGCTCGTCGTTTCCGGCGGCAAGTCGCCGGCGCGCTTTTTTGAGATTCTGTCGAATGTGGACCTCGACTGGACGCGAGTTGCGATCACGCTCGCCGACGAGCGGCGCGTGGCCGACGACAGCCCGCGGTCCAACGCCAGGCTGGTGCGCGAGAAGCTGTTGCGCAATCGCGCCGAAGCGGCGAGCTTCACGCCGCTCGCCGACATCCGCTTGCCCGCAGACCAGGAGCTCGCCGCGGCAAGCGCGCGCATCGCGCGTTTGCCGTCGCCAGCCGATGTCGTGATTTTGGGCATGGGCGATGACGGACACACCGCTTCGTGGTTTCCGGCCGCCGAAGGGCTCGCCGAAGCCATGGACCCAGGGGCGCGGCAGCTCGTCGCCCCGATCGTGGCGCCGGATGCGCCCGAACCGCGGCTGACCCTCACCGGACGCGTGATCTTGCGCGCCAAGGCGATCGCGCTCGAGATCCAGGGCGAGGCGAAGCTTGCGACTTTCGCGAACGCGCTCGAGCCCGGCCCAGAGGAGGCGATGCCCATTCGCGCGGTGATGCGGCGCGCAGCCGATCGTCTCACCGTGTTCAGCGCCAAGCGCGCCTAGCTAGGAATTCGCGCTCACCGCGTCGGCGGTCTCCGGGACGCCGGAGACGATCAGCTCAAGCACCTCCTTTTCGGTCGTGTCGGCGATCGAGCGGTCGCCGACGTTGCGGCCGCGCTTGAGCACCGCCACCCGGTCGCCCACCTCAAAAATGTCGGTGAGGCGATGGGAGATGATGATCTGCGACACCCGATGCCGCTTGAGCTCCAGCATCGTTTCCAAGAGACGGTTGGTCGCGGTCACCGAAAGGTTGGCGGTCGGCTCGTCGAAGATCACCACCTTTGGCTCAAAGGATATGGCGCGCGCGATGGCGACCGACTGCTGGCGCCCGCCCGAGAGGCTCTCGACCTTCTGGTGCACCGAGTTCACGTCCACTTTGAGGTGATCGAGGATCTTGCGCGCGTCGCGGTGCATCCGTTCCCGGTCGACGAAGACGCCAAAGTTGCGCGGCCACCGGCCCAGGAAAATGTTTTGGGCGACGTCGAGATTTCCGCAGAGCGCGAAGTCCTGGTAGATCATTTCTATGCCGAGATCGCGGCTTTCGTGCGGGCTCTTGAAGTGGACCGCCTCGCCGTCAACGAGCACGTCGCCCGCATCGCGCTGATAGGCGCCGGTCAGGATTTTCATCAGCGTCGACTTGCCGGCTGAATTGTCGCCGACCAGCCCGAGAACCTCGCCGTGCATCAGGGAGAGATGGACGTCGATCAACGCCCGGACCGGGCCGAAGCTCTTGTTGATCCCCCGCATCTCGACCAATGGACGCGTCATGCCTTCGCCTCCTCGGCGGGTTCGGCCGGGGCGGCCACGCCGCTGCGCGCGCGGCCCCAGCCGAACCATTCGGAGAGAATGTTGTGCTGTCTCAGCCAGATGTCGCCGACCACCGCGACGATCAGGATGAGCCCGATGAACACGTTCTGCCACTGCTGCGGCAGCACGAAGGATGAGCCGTCGCGCAGGATGATCTGGAGAGACAACAGCGACCGGATGAGGGTAATGACCGCTGCGCCCGCAAGCGAGCCGATGATCGTGCCGTAGCCGCCGAAAATCGAGCCGCCGCCAATGATGACGGACGAGATCGCGTCGAGTTCGCGCAATTGTCCGGCGGTGGGGATGAAGCTTCGGTAGAACGCGTCGTAGATAACCCCGGCGCATGCGGCGCAAATCGCAGAGATGAGGAGCGCGGTGAAGCGGACGCGCCGCGTGTTGATGCCGGCGAAATTGGCGGCTCGCTCGTTGCCGCCGATCGCGTAGACCTTCTGGCCGAATGTGGTGCGCCCGAGCACAATGGCGGCGACCAGCGCGACCAGGAGAACGAAGATGGTCTGCACGCTCACCGCCTCGGCGATCGCGCGGAGGAGGCCGTGAGCGGGCGCGACGCCGAAGTAGTCCAGCACGTCATAAAGGTCGCGGCCGATGAGATTGAACGACGCCGGAAAACCGTTGAGCTGGGTTCCGGCGACGATGGAAGAACCGGTTCCTCGCGCCCAGTAGAAGGTGCCCAGCGTTGCGATGAAGGCCGGCAGGCCGACATAGGCGGTGAGCCATCCGTTGACGAGTCCGGCGAACACGCCGGAGAGAACGCCGCCGATCACCGCGGCGAGCGGGCCCCAACTGGTGTCCTTCATGATCACCGCGGCGACCGCACCGGAGAGCGCAAGGACCGAGCCGACTGAAAGATCGATGTCCGCGTTGGCCATCACAAAAGTGAGCCCGACGGCAAGAAGCGCGATCTCGGAAAAGGCGAGCAGCATCGCGAATGTGTTGTCGAGTCCCTGCCAGAAGTCCGGCCTCGCCCAAAGGCCTACGAGCCATAGGGCGAGCATCAGCAGGATCGCCGCCGCGTCGCGGCGATAGAGGAATCCGGCGAGACCGCGCTTGCCGACACCGCGCGATTGGGCGACGGTCCCGCGCGTCTGCACCCCCGCCACCGCGACTCCGCCGAGGTCCGGGATGGGCGGGGGAGGCATGCCGCGAAGCCGCGCCCAGAGCCGCGGCAGGAGGCGCCGGCGGACGAGCCACGGCTCGACCAGCACCGCCAGGATAAGGATGACGCCCAGACAGGCCGGCACCGCGCCTGGCGGCAATTGGGCCACCGCCTTGACCTGCGCGGTCTCGCCGCCGCCGAGATCGATCGTCCGCGTGATCGGGACGCCCTCGCGGAGGACCTTGTCGATGAGCCCAATGAGGATCGCGCCGAGACAGGACCCGATAACCCGGCCGCGGCCGCCGAAGATCGCGGCGCCGCCGACGATCACCGACGAGATGGCGATCAGTTCCACGCCGAAGCCGGCCAGCGGGTCGGCGTCCTTGTTCTGGGCGACGCTCATCAGGCCGGCGATGACGGCGCAGAGCGAGGAGATCACGTAGGAGCGGATGCGCACGAATCGCGTGTTGATGCCGGCGTAACGGGCCGCCTGCTCGTTGCCGCCGGTCGCGTAGGTCGTCCATCCGATCGATGTCAATCCGAGGACGACAGCCCCCAGAATCGCGACGATGAGAAAGATGAATGTCTGATTGTTGAAGCCGAAGGCGTTGATGTCGCCCAGGCCGAAAAAGCTGTGCGTCCCTTGCGCCTTGATTTCGAAGGCGATGTTCTTGCCGCCGGTGACGCCGAGGATCACGCCGCGGCCGATGAACAGCATGGTCAGCGTGGCGATGAAAGCGGGGACCTCGAGGACGGTGACCATCAATCCATTGATGAGCCCGATGGCGAGGCCCATCGCAAGGCACCACATCACGGCGGTCCAGACGCCCATGTCAAAATAGGCCGGCGCGAACACCATTCCGAAGATCGTCTGGGTCAGACCGAAGGTCGAGCCAACCGAAAGGTCGAGTTCCTTGTTGACGATGACGAAGGTCATGCCCACGGCGATGACGCCGTAGCGCGAGGCGTCGCGCAGGATCGAAAACAGCGCCTCGTTCGATCCGAAGAAAGCCGGATTGAGATAAAGCCCGCCCGCGTAGAGGAGGCCCATCAGGACGAGGAGGCCGACCTCCCAGCCGCCGAAGATGAGCGACGCCTGTCG
>DATNBG010000552.1:0-4528 GCA_035572075.1 Roseiarcus sp.
GCCCAGGCGGTTCCATGAACGACCGCCGTCCTTCCGAGCTGACGCGGTTTTCCTCCTGCTCTCACGACGGCGGGACCCAGGGCTTCGCGAGAACCCGGCGCACTAACGGCTCGAAGGTCGAGAGCGGCTCGCTCTTGTAGGCTGGATCGAACGAGATCTCGTCATATTTGGCGCAGAACTCGACCGTCCGCTCGTAAGCCGGGTCGGATTTGAACTTGTCGCGCGCGTCTGGGTCGGCGCCGATATGGCGCGCGTAGAAATAGGTCTGAAAGAGGCCGTGCTGCGTCAGCATCCACCAGTTGTCGCGGCTGATGAACGGGCGGAGGATCGAGCCGATCACCTCGCCGTGGTTGAAGGGCCCCAGCGTCTCGCAGGCGTCATGTAGGAGAGCGACGACCACATATTCCTCGTACTTGCCGTCGCGCAGCGCGCGCGTCGCGGCCTGCAGGCAATGGTCGTAGCGGGTGATGTTATAGGCTGTGTCCTTGGCGAGATTGCGCAGAAGGCCGAACAGGCTGTCGGGCAGCAGGCGCAGCGTCTCCTCATGGACGTGCTTGAGGACCTGGAAATCGGCGTCGGTCCCCTCGTCCATGCGAACGAAGTGCATCTTTTCCATTGGCAGGCTCCCTTTCAGGCGCGCGACCCTTTCGGATCCTCGATCCTGCCGCAATGTCGCTCCCGGTCAAAGCCTGTTGACCAAGGCCGACGCAATATTTTGGTCGCGAACCATGGAACGACGACCCCCAATTGCCGGGTCTCATTGGCAAGGCTTCCGCGGGAACCGACAATTGCGTTTGCCCCGAGCAGCCGTCTCCGCTATCACCCGCGGCTTTCGTCTTGGCCTTAGGTCGCGCAATGTCCGCCGCGCCGCAATCGGTCAGAGTGACGGCGCCCGATCGCTCGCTCAAGCGCGAGCTCGGCGCGACGATCGCGCTCGGCTGGCCGATCGTCCTCGCCAATCTCGCGATCACCGCAATGACCACCACGGACTTCATCATGCTCGGGCGGCTGTCGCCGCACGCGCTCGCCGCGGGATCGCTCGGCTTCTTCGTCTATCAGCCCTTGTTCCTGCTCGGCCTCGGGATCGTCGGCGCCTTGTCCCCGATCGCCGCGGCCAAGATCGGCGCGGGCCACGGCGCCGGCGAACTCAGGCGCGCGACGCATCAGGCGCTCATTTCCGCGCTCTTCATCGCGGTCATCGTATGGATCGTCCTCATGGGCGCGACGCCGTTCTTGCTTGCGATCGGCGAGCCCGCCGATGTCGCGCGGGACGCCGGGGTCTATCTCAAGGGATTCCAGTGGGGGCTCGCGCCGGGCCTCCTCTATTACGCGGCGCGCTCGGCGTTTGCGGCGCTCGAGCGGCCGCGCCCCGCTCTGATCGCCGGACTTGTGGCGGTCGTATTCAACGCGCTCGCCAATTACGCGCTGGTTTTCGGCAAGCTTGGCTCGCCCGCGCTCGGGATCATCGGCTCCGGCTTCGCAACGACCCTGTCGCAGACGCTCATGTGCGCCCTTCTCATCGCGTTCTCGCGGATCGACCCGCGCATGGCGCCGCTCAGGCTGTTCGCGCCGCCCTGGCGTTTCGCCGCGATGGAATGCGCGGCGCTCTGGCGCCTCGGCCTGCCGATCGGCGCGATGGTGGTGGCCGAGGTCGCGGTGTTTTCGGCCGCGACGCTGGCCATGGGCCTGTTCAGCGCAACCGCGATCGAGGCGCACACGATCGGGCTGCAGATCGCCTCGATCGCCTTCATGGTTCCGCTCGGCCTCGGCCAGGCGGCGACGGTCAGGGTCGGCCTCGCCTATGGCGCCCGCGACCCTCGCGCGATCGCGCGCGCGGGGTGGTCGGCGTTCGGCCTCACCGCGGCGTTCGCTGTCTTTTCCGCTTCCGCGATGGTCGGCGCGCCGCGCCTCCTGATCGCGCCTTTTATCGACGTCGATGCGCCCGCCAACATGGCGACGATCACGCTAGCCATTTCGCTGCTCCGGATCGCCGCGCTCTTCCAGATCGTCGACGCGAGCCAGGTGGCGCTCGCCAACATGCTGCGCGGCTTGCACGATTCGCGCGTGCCGCTGATCATTGCGCTTCTCGGCTATTGGGCGATTGGCGCGCCGGTCGGCGTGGCCTTGGGCTTTGCGACGCCGCTCGGCCCGGTCGGCGTGTGGATCGGGCTTGCGGCCGGGCTCGCGACCGTCGCGGTCCTTCTGATGACGCGCTGGATCGGCAAGGCGCGCCGGGGTTTCGGGGTTTGACGCCGGGTCCGCCGCCCGGCCACAATGCCGCTTGCTCGACCGCGATCGCCGCGGATCGATAGGGCCAAGGGGAGAGATCGACGCCTTGTCTGAGCGCACCGAGCCTCTGGTCATCGACGTCGACACCGGCATCGACGACGCCTTCGCGCTCCTCTACGCCTGCGCGCATGAGGAGGCGCGGATTCTCGGCGTCTCCACCGTCGTCGGCAACGTTTCGCTCGTTGCCGCGACGCGCAACACGCGGGCGGTCCTCGCGCTGGCGGGCCGTGCTGACATCCCCGTCTGGCCTGGCGCGGCGACGGCGCTTTCCATCGCGGTCCGGGACGCGAGCGAGGTGCACGGCGAGACTGGCCTCGGCCATGCGGTCCTGCCCGAGCCCGAGGAGTCGCCGGAAGCCCTACACGCAGCAGATTCGATCATCGGCGCGGCGCGCTCGCATGCCGGGCGGCTCATTCTTTGCGCGACGGGCCCGTTGACCAACATCGCGCTTGGCGTCATGCGCGAGCCCGAACTGCCGCGCCTCGTCAAGCGGTTCGTCATCATGGGCGGCGCCTATGGGGAGCCGGGCAATGTGACGCCCTCGGCCGAATTCAACATCTGGCACGATCCGGAGGCGGCGCGCATCGTCTTTCGCGCCTTCGGCGCTCCCGGCGCAGCGCCGGTGATTGCGATCGGTCTCGACGTCACCCGCAAGACGATCATCGATGAGGCCGACATCGCGGCGCTCGCGGCGCGCGTCGCCGGGAAGCCGCATGGGGCGAAGCTCATCCGCTTCCTTGAGGATGCGTCGCGCTTCTATTTCGAGCGCATGGAGAAAATGCTGGGCAAGCGCGTCTTCACCATGCACGACCCGCTGGCGGTCGCGGTCGCGCTCGATCCGGCGCTGGTCGAGACCCGCCGCGCGGCGGTCGACGTCGAGACCACAGGGCGCTTGACGACTGGCGCCACGATCGTCGACTGGCGCGGCCAATGGGGCCGCCTCGCGAACAGCGAAGTCGCCGTCGCGGTCGACGCCGAGCGCTTCCGCCGCCTGTTCTTCGAGGCGATCGAGCGCCTGGCGGACGGCCCTGGGGTCAAGGCTTAGAGTCTTCCCGTCGCGAGGTTCCGCCTGGGAAACAAACCGGCGCGCGAACGCCGACGAGCGGCGCTTGTGTTTCCGTCAGAAATCGTTCTATCTTTGTTCTATCAATTTCGCGCGCAGGAGCGTCGCCCTTGATCCGGCTTGAACCGCGGTTCGCGGAACTCGCGGCGATGACCAATTTCTCGTTTCTGCGCGGAGCCTCGCATCCCGAGGAAATGGTCGCGCACGCCGCCAGGCTCGGCCTTGCCGGAATCGGGATCGCCGACCGCAACACGCTCGCCGGAATCGTGCGCGCGCATGTCTTCGCGCGAGAGAACGCCGAGGCGCTGGCTGGCATGCGGGTCGTTCCCGGCGCGCGGCTCGCCTTCATCGACGGCGCGCCGGACATGCTCGTCTATCCGAAGGATCGCGCGGCTTACGGCCGGCTCTGCCGGATCCTGACCGCGGGGAACTTGCGCGCCCCCAAGGGCGAATGCCGGCTCAAGCTCGACGACCTTCTGGAGCGCGGCGAGGGGTTGCAGGTCGTCGCGCTGCCCCCGACGCGTCCCCTCCCCCCAAAGGGCGTTCAAGAGAACGCCCGTCTTACGACGGGCCATGGCGGGGGAGGGTCAGGGAGGGGGGTCGCACGGACCCTCATTGAGCGCGGCGCGGACCCCTCACCCCCAACCCCTCTCCCAGGGGAGAGGGGAGTCCTCCGCCGCCTGCGCGAGGCCTTCGGCGAGCGCCTGTGGATCGGCGCTTGCCTCGTCTATGACGCCGACATGCGCGGCTCTCTCGCGCGGCGGGTCGCGCTTGCGCGCGCCGTTCGAGCGCCGCTGATCGCGACTAACGAACCGCTCATGCATGCGCCCGAGCGGCGCGCGCTCGCCGACGTGCTTGCCTGCATCCGCGAGAAAACCATGCTCGAGGCCGCAGGGCGCCTCACCCAGGCCAACGCCGAGCGCCATCTGAAAAGCCCCGGCGAAATGGCGCGGCTGTTCACCGAGGCGCCCGAGGCGATCGGCGAGACCATCCGCTTCCTCGACGGCCTCGCCTTCAGCCTCGACGAACTCGCCCATTGCTATCCCGAAGAGCTGCGCGAAGGCTATGCGACGGCCCAGGAAGCGCTCGAAGCCTTCGCCCAAGCCGGCGCCCGAGCGCGCTATCCTGACGGCGTTCCGGAGCGGACGCGCGAAGCGCTCGCCCACGAGCTCGCTC
>DATNBG010000553.1:0-2091 GCA_035572075.1 Roseiarcus sp.
ATGGTCGACGAATTCTCCTCCTTCGCGCGGACGCCGAGGGCCCGCCCGATCCGCGACGACCTCACCGATTGCGTGCGCCAGACGCTGTTCCTGATGCGGGTCGGCCGCCCCGACATCGCCTTTGAGGAGCGGCTGCCCGACGAGCCCGTCTTTGCCGAGTTCGATCGCAGGCTGGTGTCGCAGGCGCTCACCAATGTGTTGAAGAACGCGACCGAAGGCATTGACGCGCTTGGCGAGCAGCATGTCCAGGGCGTCATCACCACGACGCTCGCCCTGGATGCCTCAGGCTTCGCCGAGATCACGGTCAGCGACAACGGCAAGGGATTTCCGCGCGAGGATCGCCACCGGCTGACCGAGCCCTATGTGACGACGCGAGCCGAGGGGACGGGCCTCGGCCTGCCGATCGTGGTCAAGATCTTCGAGGACCACGGGGGCGCCGTCGAACTCCTGGACGGACCGGAGCGCCCCGATGGCGGGAGGGGGGCAAAAGTCCTGATGAGACTGCCGCTGCGTCGCGCCGAACAGGCCACGCCGCCAGAAAACGAGAGGATCGGTTCGTCCTGATGGCTGCTGACATTCTGATCGTCGACGATGAAGAGGACATCCGCGAACTCGTCGCGGGCATCCTGGAGGACGAGGGGCACCGGGCGCGGCTGGCGCGCGATTCGGACGAAGCGATGGCGGCGGTCGAAGCGCGCCGGCCGCAACTGATCCTCCTCGACATCTGGCTGCAGGGCTCGAAGATGGACGGGCTGCAACTGCTCGAATCGATCAAGCGCCAGCACCCGAACGTGCCGGTGGTGATGATCTCGGGGCACGGCAACGTCGAGACCGCGGTGACGGCGATCAAGCTCGGCGCCTACGACTTCATCGAGAAGCCGTTCAAGGCGGACCGGCTCATCCTCATCGCCGAGCGGGCGCTGGAGACTTCGCGCCTCAAGCGGGAAGTCAGCGATCTGCGCGCCCGCGGCGGCTCGGCGGACCGGATGGTCGGCTCTTCGTCGGCGATCTCGAACCTGAGAAGGGTGATCGAGAAACTCGGGCACGCCAACTCGCGCGTCCTCATTTCCGGCGCCGCCGGGTCGGGCAAGGAGCTGGTCGCCAGGCTCATTCACGGGAGCTCGGCGCGCGCCGACGGCCCTTTCGTCGTCCTCAACGCGCCGGCGATGTCGCCCGAGGGAATGGAGCCGGAACTGTTCGGGGTCGAATCCGGCGCGGACGGGCCGCTCAGGGTCGGCGCGCTCGAGGAGGCGCATGGCGGAACGCTTTACCTGGACGAAGTCGCCGACATGCCGCGCGAGACGCAGGCCAAGATCCTGCGCGTCCTGGTCGACCAGAACTTTCAGCGGGTGGGCGGCGCCTCGCGCGTTTTCGTCGACGTGCGCGTCATCTCCTCGACCAGCCGCGATCTGGCCGAGGCGATCACCGAGGGGCGGTTTCGCGAAGACCTGTTTCACCGGCTTTCGGTGGTGCCCATCCGGGTCCCGTCGCTCGCGGAGCGGCGGGAGGACATTCCCGAGCTCGTTCACTATTTTTTGAAGATGATCGCGGCCAGCATGGGCGTCGCGGCGCGCCGGGTCGGCGCCGACGCCATGGCGGTGCTTCAGTCGCACGACTGGCCGGGAAACATCCGCCAGCTCAGGAACAATGTCGAACGGCTGATGATCCTCGCCCTCGGCGATCCAAACGCCGAAATCTCGGCGGCCATGCTTCCCGCGGAGGTCGGCGCGCTGGTGCCTGCGGTGCCGAGCGGGATCGGCGGCGAGAAATTGCTGAGCCTGCCGCTTCGCGAGGCGCGGGAAGCCTTCGAGCGCGACTATCTGGTCGCCCAGATCAGCCGCTTCGGCGGCAACATATCGCGAACCGCCGAGTTCATCGGCATGGAGCGCTCGGCGCTGCATCGGAAGCTGAAGTCGCTCGGCGTCGAATAGGGCGCTTGAGCGCAACCGGCGCGGCGCACACAGCGTTCGCCGGGCGAAGAACGGCGCTTTAACATCGTACTTTCGTTGATGAGTTCGCTCGCCTTATTTTCTGTGGTATGAAGCCGAAGACCCCGCGCGTCAGGCGCCGTGCGGGACAAGACTGGACAAC
>DATNBG010000554.1:0-3437 GCA_035572075.1 Roseiarcus sp.
GCCGCGCGCCGAGGTGAAAACCGAGTCCCGGCTTTCAGGCTTCGCCGACGACGACGATATGCAGCCGCCGGGGTCCGTGGGCGCCGAGCAGGAGCGTCTGCTCGATGTCGGCCGACCGCGACGGGCCGGTGATGAAATTGAGCGTGCGCGGCGCTTGGCCCTTGCCATAAGTCGCACGCAAGCTCGCGAACACGCTCTCATAGTCGGCCGCGATCGCCTCGCGCGGCAGCACGACGATGTGGTTCTCGGCGAGAAAATTGAGCGTGGTCGGATTGTCGGCGCCGGAGACGAGCGCCAGCGTGCCGCTCTCCGCGATGCCGCCGAAGGCGACCGAGACGGCGTTGGCGTCGCGTCCGTCGGAGGCGCCGTGCAGGATCTCGAGCGCGGTTTCGCCCCACGGCATGGCGGCGAGCCGCGCGTCGGCGCCCATGCGCAGCGTCGCCGGGCAATTGTTCTCGCGTAAGAAACGGGCGATTTCCGCCGGCGCCTCCGCCCATGTCCCGACCTCGGCGAGGCTCGCCTGCGCGCGCTCGGCCTCGGCCTTGAAGACTGCAAGCCGTGCCGCCGCGTCGCCCTGACCGCGCTTGGGCACGACGCCAGGCGGCGCCGCCTTGAGGCGCGTTTCGACCTCGAACCGACGCGTCGCTTCGTCGCCGGCGACCCCGAGCGAGCGGCGAATGCCGGCCAGGACCGACTCGCGGGCGCTCATCGAGTCGCTCCGCTCCGGGACCGCCATCGGCTCTGGAACGTGGCCCCCTCCGGCGCGGCGAGGTCGCGATAGCGCGTCCAGCCGCCGGCGAACGGCAGCCAGGTAAAGCGGCCCTTGCCGCGCGCGGCGAAATTGAGCGTGCGGGCGGCCAGGGCCGTCGCCAGCCGATAGAGCGCAGGACGGCTGGCGAAGAACGCCCAGAATCCCAGGCCGTAGCGCATGGGCGCCGGCGACAGGCGCCGCTCGAACTCCCGCTCCCGCCAATGCCGCATCATGCCGGGCAGCGGAATGCGGACCGGGCACACCTCCTCGCAGCGGCCGCAGAAAGTCGAGGCGTTGGGCAATTGCCCGCCCTCGGCGACGCCGATCAGCGAGGGCGTCAGCACCGCGCCCATCGGCCCCGGATAGACCCAGCCGTAAGCATGGCCGCCGACCGCCTGATAGACCGGGCAGTGGTTCATGCACGCGCCGCAGCGGATGCAGCGCAGCATGGGCTCGAACTCGCCGCCCAGCATGTTTGAGCGGCCGTTGTCGAGGATCACGACATGATAGGCCCTGGGACCGTCGGGATCGCCTTCCCGGCGCGGCCCCGTCGACAGCGTGGTGTAGACCGAGGCGTCCTGGCCGGTCGCCGAGCGCGCCAGAACGCGCAGGAGCTGCGCGGCGTCTTCCAAAGTGGGGATGATCTTTTCGATCGAGGCGATGACGATGTGGGCTTGCGGCAGGATTTGCGTGAGGTCGCCGTTGCCTTCGTTGGTGACGATGATCGACGTTCCGGTTTCGGCGATAAGGAAGTTCGCGCCGGTTATGCCCGCATCGGCGGCGAGAAACTTGGCCCGCAGCACCCGGCGCGCCTCGGCCAGCAATTGCTCGGGGTCGGCGAGGCTGCGGTCGGCCGGCAGATCGCGATGCGCCTTGCGGAATTCCTGCTCGACGTCTTTTGCCGTGAGATGAATCGCAGGCGCGATGATGTGTGAGGGCGTCTCGCCGCGCAACTGGATGATGTATTCGCCGAGATCGGTCTCCACCGGCTCGATCCCCGCGGCTTCCAGCGCGTGATTGAGGCCGATCTCCTCGGCGATCATCGACTTGCCCTTGGTGACGGTCCTCGCGCCCATGGACTTCAACAGATCGACGATGATCGCGCGCGCTTCCTCGGCGTCTTGAGCGTAATGGACCTCGCCGCCGCTCGCGCGGACCTTGGCCTCGTAGGCTTCGAGATAAAGGTCGAGGTGAGCGAGCGTGTGGTCCTTGATCGCGCGGCAAGAGTCGCGCAGCGCCTCGAACTCGGGCAGCCTTGCCGCCGCGGCGGCCCGCCGGGTGACGAAATTGCCGGAAAACGAGAGCGCCCCCTGGAGGCGCGCGTCGGTCAGCGCCTCGTGAACATTGTCCTTGAAGTGGGCGGAGGTCGAGACCGCGCTCATCGGGCGGGCTCCCGCTTGCCTTCGCCGATCGCCGGCCCCTCCGCCATGCCGGCCAGAATTTCCGCGACGTGACGGACCTTGACCGGCGATCCTTCGCGACTGAGCTTGCCCGCCATGTTCATCAGGCAGCCGAGATCGCCCGCAAGCACGGTGTCGACTTGGGCGCTCCTGATGTCCTCGGCCTTTTTCGCGACGATCGCGTTCGAGAGTTCGCCGTATTTGGTCGCGAACAGGCCGCCGAACCCGCAACAGACTTCAGCCTGCTCAAGCTCCACCAGCGTCAGGCCCTCGACTCCCGCCAGAAGCCGTCGCGGCTGCCCCTTGATCCCGAGTTCGCGCAAGCCGGCGCAGGAATCGTGATAGGCGACCCTTCCCTCGTAGCGCGCCTTGACCTTGTCGACCCCCATGACGCCGGTGAGGAAGCTCACGAGTTCATGCGACTTTGCGGCGAAACGCTCGGCTCGCTCGGCGACGTCCGGCTCGCCCGCGAACAGCGTCGGATAATGCTTGATGAGCATGCCGCCGCACGACCCGCTTGGAGCCACGACATAGTCGCAGTCCTCGAACGCCTCGATCGCCTGAAGCGCGAGCCTCCTCGCGGTCGAGCGGTCGCCGGAATTATAGGCCGGCTGGCCGCAGCAGGTCTGGCTTGGGACCACCACCTTGCAGCCGGCGTCCTCGAGCAATTTCACCGCCGCGAAGCCTATGCTCGGGCGGATGATGTCGATGAGGCAGGTGACGAAAAGCCCGACGCGGGGCTCAGACTTCCTGGTCGGGCCTGAAGAGGCCGCCGTCGCGTTCATATTATCATCGCATCCTTGGACCTTAAGGCCGCGCGCCCCACGCTCTTGTCGCTTAAGCCTCGCCTCCCTTAAGCTCGCACAATGGCCACGGATATCGCAACCCGCGTCTACAATCATGCGTTTCGCATCGATCCGGCGGTCCGCACTCTGCTCGACACCGATTTCTACAAGCTTCTGATGCTCCAGATGATCTGGAAGATGCATCCGAACCGCCAGGTGACGTTCCAGCTCATCAACCGGACTTCCTCGGTAAGGCTCGCGGATATCGTGGACGAGCGCGAGCTCACCGACCAGCTCGATCATGCCCGCACCCTGCGATTCGCCAAGAACGAGCTGATCTGGCTCGCGGGCAACACCTTCTACGGCACGCGCCATATTTTCGAGCCGGAATTCATGGAGTGGCTGGCTTCGTTCGAGCTCCCGGAATACGAACTGACCCGGCGCGACGGGCAGTACGAGCTGAGCTTCGCGGGCCCATGGACCGGCACGACGATGTGGGAG
>DATNBG010000555.1:0-9648 GCA_035572075.1 Roseiarcus sp.
CGGGCGCTCGCGGGCTTTTGGAGGAAGGGAGGGAGGGAACCGGTCTCCAGTGAAAAACCTGTCGCCCGCCTATTTCGCACTGGTGATGGCGACCGGGATCGTCTCGGTCGCGGCGCTGAGCTTCCACCTTCCGCTGATCGCCAAGGCCCTGTTCGCGATCAACCTGATCGCCTACGCGATCCTGATCGTGCTGACAGCGATGCGGGCGGCGATCCACCCGCGCCTCATCGTCGGCGATCTCATCGACCATCGCGTCGGGCCCGGATTCTTCACGCTTGTTGCGGCGTCATGCCTGATCGGCGCCCAGTTCCTGCTGATCGCGGGCAGCGAGACTGTCGCGGCCGTCTTCCTGACGATCGGCGCCGCGCTCTGGGTCGGCCTCACCTACACGATCTTCGTCGCGCTGACGGTCAAGCGTCAAAAGCCGCCGCTCGAGCGCGGGATATCCGGCCTGTGGCTGGTCGCCGTGGTCGCCGCCCAGTCAGTCGCCGTTCTCGCCGCCCTGGTCGCCCGGCGCCAGCCGGAGCCGAACCAGGCGGTGATGGAGTTTTTCGCGCTGTGCATGTGGCTGGCCGGCGTGATGCTTTATCTCTGGATCATCACGCTTCTGTTCTATCGCTATACGTTTTTTGCTTTTTCGATGAGCGACGTCGACGCGCCGTCCTGGATCAACATGGGCGCGCTGGCGATCTCGGCCTTGGCTGGGGCCATTCTCGCCGAGAACGCGCGCGATACGGCGCTTCTTGCCGCCATGCTGCCCTTCCTCAAGGGATTCACCGTCTTTTGCTGGGCCGCCGGAACCTGGTGGATCCCTCTGCTCCTCGCGCTTGCGGGCTGGCGGCTGTTCGTCGACCGGAAGCGGCCGCGTTACCATCCCGCCGACTGGGCGGCTGATTTTCCCCTAGGGATGTATAGCGAGGCGACGCGGCAAATGGCGGCGGGGTTCGATCTCCCATTCCTGCGCGACCTCGCCTGGATCATGTTCCTCGTCGCCGCCTGCGCCTGGGCGCTCGCTTTTGCCGGCTTGCTCTGGGACCTGACGAAGGCGCTGCGGCCGCGCAAAACCTGACACTGAAAAATTCGCGTTCCGCGAACGCGACTGCCGCCATCCGATGAGGTTAAGACCACGTATTAACAAATGTTCATAGACACAATTTCTGCATTATTTTTGTTTATATACCAGACCAGCAAGGGATCGGTGTGAGACGCCGTCCTGCGACGCTCCTCCCCGCCGATCCGAAGCGTAATTGGAAGGAGTTCGTCATGGCTATGACAGTATCGGATACCACATCGCGAGGCTCCGTCGCTTCGTACGGCGGCTTTGTCGATGCGATCGGTGGCGTGGCCACCATCGTGCTGGCGATCGTCGGGCTCGCCGGGATCAGACCCGACATGATGCTCGCGATCGCCACAATCGTGTTCGGCGTCGCCCTTCTGGTGGAGGGAGGCTCGATCATGTCGGAATACGCCAACATCATCTTCCCCAGCGGAGCTCGATCGGTCGCGGTGGAGAATTTTGGCGGCGCCGGCCTTTCCGCGCACTTCCTGGTGGGCGCCGCCGGTATCGTGCTCGGCGTGCTGGCGTTGCTCGGAATCGCGACGGTCACCCTGACCTCGATCGCGTTGATCGCGTTCGGCGCGGCGATGATCCTGAGCAGCGGCTCGGTGTGGAACCTGCATCAGATGAAGCGGGCCATGCTGACGGCTGAAGGTCAGCCGGTGTCCGGGTCCGCGATCCTCGCCAACGGGATGGCCTTCGAGTCCGCGGGCGCGCTGACCCTCGCCGGCCTCGCCGGGATCGTGCTTGGCATCCTTGCGGTCGCCGGCATGAACTCGGTCGTGCTGATCTTCGCGGCGCTGATCGCGCTTGGCGCGACCCTGGTGATGAGCGGCACCTCGCTGACCGCGACGGTCGCCAGCTTCATGCGCCCCGCTGACCAGCGCTAAGGCGGAACGCCCGCGACGTTGGCGAATAAACGGCGGCCAGGATGCGAAGCGCAAGCCGCTTCACATCCTGGCCAGCGTCGCGACATAGAAGCCGTCGGTTCCGGTCGCCCTTGGGCTCAGGCGGAAGCCTGGGCCGAGAGGCGACGCATGTTTGGCCAGCGCCGGCAAGCCGGCCGAGCGCGCCTGCTGGGCGGCATCGACCGGCAAGAGATCGTCGTGGCGGCGCATGAACCCGGCGATCCGGTCCTCGTTCTCCGCCTTGAGGACGGAACAGGTCACGTAAACGAGGCGCCCGCCCCGCTTGACGAAACGTAGCGCGCTCTCGAGCGTTTCGTCCTGCTCCTTGATCCGCTGCTCGAGCGCGCCCGGGCGGATGCGCCACTTGGCGTCGGGGTTGCGCCGCCAGGCGCCGGAGCCGGTGCACGGCGCGTCGATCAGCGCCAGATCGCACCGGCCTTTCAGGTCGCCGATCACGTCCGATCGCCCTTTCGGCGCCCGCACCTGGACATTGCGCGCGCCCGAGCGGGCGAGTCTCCCGAAGATCGGCGCAAGGCGCCTCGGATCGGAGTCGGTCGCGTAAATCTGGCCCTGGTTCTCCATCGCGGCGGCGAGCGCCAGCGTCTTGCCGCCCGCGCCCGCGCAGAGGTCGAGGACCTGCATGCCGGGCTTGGCTTCGGCGAGGAGCGCGGCGAGCTGCGAGCCCTCGTCCTGCACCTCGATCAGCCCCTTGACGTAGGCCGGATCGGAGGCGAGCGGCGGCGCGCGCCCGTCCGGGCGCATGGCGATGCGCAAGCCGACCGGCGAGAGCGGCGTGGGCTGAGGCTCGAGATAGGAAAGCGCGGCGAGCGCCTTGTCGCGGGTGGCCTTGAGGAGATTCACCCGCAGGTCGACCGGCGCCCGGGAGGCCAAGGCCCTGCCCTCATCCGCCGCCGCGGCGCCGAAGCTCGCCTCGAGTTGGGTGGCGAGCCACTCGGGGAAATCTCCGGCGACATGGGCGGGCGCGCCCGAAAGGTCGGCGGCGGCGAGCCGCGCGCGCTCCGCTTCGGTGAGCTTCTCAGGCGCGTGGCCCTCGCCGGAGAACAGCGCGGCGATCGCCTCGACGTCGAGGCCGCGGGTCTGGCGGAGCGCGCCCAGGAGTTCGGCGCGCGGACTTGGCTCGCCCATGATCCAGGCGGACGAGCTTTTCTTGCGCAGCGCATCGTAGACGAGGGCGGAGATCGCCGCCCGGTCGGAAGAGCCCGCGAAGCGATGGGCGAGGCCCCAGTCCTTCATCGCGTCGGCCGCCGGCCGGCGGCGCGCGTCGATATCCGCGAGGACTTCGATCGCGGCGGCGGCGCGGGCGGCGGGTGTCATGGGGAGGGGAACCTTTTGGGAATGGGGAGGGATGAGCCACGCGTCGAAGCGTGAGACCGGAGGCATTCACCTCCTCACTCGGGCTAAGTGAGACGCTCCCACGGATTCGCCGGCGGCGTTCGCCGCGGCTCAGCCGTTCAGAGACTGCGGCCGGTCCGTAATTGCGGCACGATTTGAAGCAGCTCGCTCCCTAAGCCTTCCCCTTTCGCCCCCCGACAGCCCGCGATCTCTTGGCGGGGGCCGCCTTCTTCGCCGGCGCCTTCTTCGACGCTCCCCTCTTGACCGCTGGCTTTGCTCTCGCCTTTGGTTCGATCGCCTTCCTGCCCCGCGCATGCTTGACGTGGATCCGCTCGACGCTGCGCGTCGGCGCATGCTCCTGGGCCCATGCGACCGCGGTCTCGAACGAAACCGGCTGCTGGTAGACCAACTCGTGATGAAGCATGCCGGTGTTCTCGTCCTGCCAGAAATAAGTCACCGAACTCTCGGGCTCGTCATCGGCGTAGGACGTGTAGACGACCAGGCACGGCGGCGAGGGGACAAAAACATCGAGATCGCCAATTCCAACGCTGGTCCATGAATGCAACGTCGCCATACGAACCTCCTTTGACCCGTGATCCTATCCCTGCGTCCCTTGGCGAGCAATGCGACGCAGCGCGCCTCATCCCCGCGTCGAACGGCGCGGCGACTGCGGAGCCTCTCCTTTGCCCGATGGAAATCGATCGAGAATGGCGATCACCTCGCGATCGTCGAGCTGATGGAAATCGGCGTAAAAATAGCCGATCGCCCCGAAATCCGCATGGACCTCGAGGCAGATGATCTCGTCCGCTTCGCTCGTCAGGAGCTCGAGGGCGTCGGGAGGCGCGACCGGGACGGCAAGGACGAGGGTCCTGGGCCGGCGGGCGCGGACCGCCCGCAGAGCCGCGCGCGTGGTCGCGCCGGTGGCGACCCCGTCGTCGACGACGATCGCCACGCGCCCTTCGACCTCGGAGGGAACCCGCGTTCCGAGGAAGCTTCGCCGGCGCCGCTCGATCTCCGCCAGTTCGCGCTGGCAGACCGCGTCGAATTCGGCTTCGTCGACGCCCGTCATCGCGATCACGTCTTCGTTGCGCACGACGACCGGGCTTCCGCCGTCAGCGACCGCGCCCATCGCCAGTTCGGGTTGGCGCGGGACTCCGATCTTGCGCGCCAGAACCAGGTCGAGTGGCGCGCGCAGCATGGCCGCGACGGGCTCGGCGACCGGAACGCCGCCGCGCGGGAGCGCGAAGACCACAGCGTCCTGACCCTTGTAGCGCGCAAGCCTGGCGGCAAGCCGCCGTCCCGCATCCGCGCGATCGTGAAACATCTTCCGCCTCCCCGCAGCCCTTCTAAGTCCGGAGGATGTGCCGCTCGATCTCCCGCACCGGATGCTTGGTCAAATCTTTATCGATTTCCGCGACGATCCGCGCTTTCACATCGGGATGAAACGTGCGCCGCAAGTCCGCCAAGATGCGCGGCGGCGCCACGATGACCAGCGCCGGGGCGGAGCGCTTGCGCACGACATCCTCCAGCGCGGCGCCAACCTGATTGGCGAAGCGAGCCTTCTCGATCTCATGCCAATCCGTCGACTCGACCGCACTTCTGCCGACCGCGTGGGCCCCTGAGAAGACGCGACCGGGAGCGTCGGTCCCCTGTTCGTGGGTCGGCGGGTCCTCGTCGATGAAAACCCGCTCGGTCACCAGATTAGGAAACATCTCGTCGCCTTCGTTGCGCAGAAAGAGCGCCTTCCCGCCGTCGCCGACGAAGACGAAGGCGTCATGCGGAATAGCGAGCTTGGTCATCAGACGCTCCAAACAAAGGGTCGGAACGCGCGCCAAAGCTTGCGCTCCAGATGCGAACCTCTGGGCCTTTTCGATACCCGGTCAAAGCCTCTTGCATTGATCTTCCTCAAACCGGCCCTCGCAATCTGGCGTCCGCTTCACGCCGGAACTGGCCGATCCTTGCGCTTCCGCTATGCGGAGTGGCGCCTGAGGCGAACGATGCGAGCCTGGGGGCCGTTTTCGCCTTGTTCCTCGACGAAGCGGACCTCCGAGCCGATCGCCATGCGGTCGAAGGCGCCGTCGAGAACAGCGTGGCGATGGAAATAGATCTCACGGCCGTCCGGCGTCTCGATGAAGCCAGCATCCCCGCCAGACAAGAACTTCGCCACCCGGCCATGGCTCTCGGGGGGCGCATGCTCCTTGACATCGCCACGCATCTGGCGCGCAGCGTCCTCGATTTGACGGATCGCCTCGTCGAAAGCCTCCCGGATCGCGACCAGCGGGTGCTCGCGCTCGTGCGCGTCGCCGTGCGTCCTGGAGACGGCAATTTCCTTACGCTCCGGCATTGCGATCCGAAGATCGACCTTGAACAGAGCGCCCTGCCGGCGCCGGGTCTGCGGTCCGATGACCGCGACATTGCAGCTCGTGATTCGAGGGCCGAACTTATCGAGGCGCTTCACCTGTCGGTCGATTTCGGACCGAACCTCATCCGACGGCTCGTAGTGGCGAAAGGCGATCTCGGTTGGCTCTTGCATGTTATGCCTTTGCTCGCGAATCCGGCGATTTCTTGCTGAATGCCGGAGCGAACCTTCGCCTCCAGCGCGCGTGTCGCATTGATTTGGCGCAAGAGTCAAACACGAGCCTCGGCCGCGCGCCGCGTCGCGGCAGCCTCCGTTCTCTGGACTGGCGAAGCCAAGCGGCCAAGAGGCGCTACTGCCCCATCCCCGGCAGCGTCCCCATGCCCTTGCACAGGATCGTCAGCATCACTTCGTCGGCGCCGCCGGCGATTGCGGCGAGACGGCCGTCGCGGAAGGCGCGGCTGACCGGCGTCTCGTTCATATATCCCATGCCGCCCCAATATTGCAGGCAGGCGCTCGGGACTTCGCGCCCCAGTCGCCCGGCCTTCAGCTTCGCCATGGTTGCGAGCTGTGTCATGTCCGCCCCCTCGATCATCGCTTCGGCCGCGCGATAGATGAGCGAGCGCAGGAGCTCGATCTCGGTCTGCAACTCGGCCAGTTTGAAGTGCACCGTCTGATTGTCGAGAATGCTGCGGCCAAAGGCTTTGCGCTCGCGCGTGTAGGCGATCGTCTCGGCGATCGTGCGCTCGTGCGCCTTCAGGCAGGCCGCCGCCGCCCACAGGCGCTCCTCCTGGAATTGCATCATCTGGTAGACGAAGCCCTTGCCTTCCTCGCCGATGCAATTGCGCTTGGGAACCCTGACCCCCTCGAAGAAAATCTGCGCGGTGTCGGAAGCGCGCATGCCGAGCTTGTCGAGCTTGCGCGCGACCGTGACCCCCTTGGCCTTCATCGGCACACAGATCAGCGATTTGTTGCGATGTTTCGGACCGTCGCTGGTGTTGGCGAGCAGGCACATCCAATCGGCCTCGGCGCCATTGGTGATCCACATCTTGCCGCCATCGATGACGTAGTCGCCGCCGTCCGGTCGCGCGCTGGTTTTGATCTCGGCGACATCGGAGCCGGCGCCTGCCTCGGAGACGCCGACGCAGGCGACTGCGTCGCCGGAAATCGCCGGCGCAAGGAACTCGCGGCGCAATGCGTCAGACCCGAACCGGGCGAGCGCGGGCGTGGCCATGTCGGTGTGGACGCCGATCGCCATCGGCGCCGAGCCGCTGCGCACCGCGCCGAGTTCCTCCGCCATCATGATCGCGTAGGAATAGTCGAGGCCCAAGCCGCCGAACTCGACCGGCTTGTTCAATCCGAGGAAGCCGAGGGCGCCGAGCTTCTTGAACAGTTCGTGGGTCGGAAGCTGACCAGCCTCCTCCCACTCGTCGACATGCGGGTTAATCTCGGCGGCGATGAATTTCTGCAAGGTTCGACGCGGCTCTTCGTGGTCGGCCGTGAACAGCATGTGAACTCCCCCTTCTTCCGGACAAGGCCAATCTATCATTGAAAGGCTAAACCCATACCGCCTCGGCACAATGCGGTCTTGCGCCCCCGTTTTGCGATCTTCCCGGAGCTTGAAGAAGGCCGGGCTTTGAAATTGTTCTAATTGCGAAATGCGATCTGCGCGATATCCGCGCAACCGTCGTCGATCGGACGGGCGTCGCGACGAGCCCGCGATTCGCGCGCAGCGACGCGGCGCTATGACGTCGGCTTGCTCTTTGGCGTTAGCGTCACCGAACGCGGGTATTGGGATTTGTCGGCGGGCGGCGTCTGACCCTGCATGATCCGAAGAAGATCATTGGCGAGGACCATGGCGATCTCATTGCCGCTATTCTTCTGATCGCCAGTCATATCGCCCCCGTTCACCAAGACGAACACGCCAGCTTCGGACGGGACAGTTCCGGGATTGCCGCTCTGCAGGAACGCAATGAAGCTCCCGCAGCCATCGAGGTCGCCGTCCTTCCATAGGACGCCAGATGTGGTCGCGGTCGCCGGAGTGATGAACCAGCTCAGCCCGAGCTGGGTCGTGCCCCACGCCTCGACGGTCGTCGACGGTGTCTGCAGCGCAGGGAGCAGCGGCGTCAGCGTCGAGTCCTGAACGACGCCCATGTTGAACAGGAGCCATCGCAGCATGTCGCTTGGCGAGGCGACCAGTCCGCCCGCCCCGTAATAGGCGGGAAAGAGCGACCAGCCCGGCGCTATCTTCCAATATGGCGGCTTGCTTTCGTAGTTGTATTGGTAACCGAGCGGAAGCGATGCGATCGGCGTTTGACTGAAGTAGCAGGATTGCATGCCCAACGGATCGAGGAGGTTGCTCCGGATAAGACGCGCGAACGCGCCGACCGTCGGCGGGTTTGTCGTCGCGCTGGCGAGAACCGCGGACATGATCGCAAATCCGAGATTCGAGTACGTGTATGTCGATCCGGTCCCGGAGACCGCTGGAGGGTTCGCATCGAGATAGCTCAGCATCGCGGTCAGCGAATAAGGCTGCGGTAAATAGGCCGGAGAGTCGTTCGCGTCGCCCGTGTTGTCGGCTGGCAGCCCAGACGTGTAGTTCATGAGACCGTCGAGCGGAATGCCGGCCAAGGTGGAGCTGATATTCAATGGGCCGTTCGGCGCGATGTAATCGCCGAGCGTCAACGACGGGTCGCTCTGCCGGAGCAACAGGGCGTAGAGAGTCGCCGTGAAAGTCTTGCTCACCGAAGCGAGCAAAAATGGCGTGTCCTTGGAAAGCGTCAGCGACTGCCCGAACTGATTGGCGACGTTGCCGGCATGGTGAATATAGCCTCGCGGCGAGAAACTGGGACTCGCGTAGCCAATGACAATGCCAAGTCCTTGGGGTTGGGTTTTCAGATGAGGCTGCACAAGGCGATCAAGCTGATCCTTCGTTGGCATGACGATCGAGCTCATCGAATCCCCTCTCCGAGTTGCGCAAGGCGCGCGTGACGCGCCATTGGTTATAGCGCCGGCTTCGCGCTCACACCCCCGAGGGATGATAGTTGGGGCTCTCGCGGGTGATGGCGATGTCGTGGACATGGCTTTCGCGCAAGCCCGCGCTGGTGATGCGCATGAAGCGCGCCTTGCGCTGGAATTCGGGGATGGTCTCGGCGCCGACGTAGCCCATGGCGGCGCGCAAGCCGCCGGCGAGCTGGTGGATGATGGCGCCGACCGGGCCGCGGTAGGGCGCCTGCCCCTCCACCCCTTCGGGCACCAGCTTCACCTGGTCCTTGACGTCCTGCTGGAAATATCGGTCCGCCGACCCCTGCGCCATCGCGCCGAGCGAGCCCATGCCGCGGTAGCTCTTGTAGGAGCGCCCCTGGTAGAGGAACACGTCTCCCGGGCTCTCGTCGGTTCCGGCAAGCAGCGAGCCGATCATCACGCTCGCCGCTCCGCCCGCGATCGCCTTGGCGAGGTCGCCCGAATATTTGACGCCGCCGTCGGCGATCACCGGCAGGGAGGCCGCTCGCGCCGCCTCCGCCGCTTCGAGGATCGCGGTCAATTGCGGCACGCCGACGCCGGCGACGATGCGGGTGGTGCAGATCGAGCCCGGGCCGATGCCGACCTTGATCGCGTCCGCGCCGGCGTCGATCAGCGCCTGCGCGCCCTCGCGGGTCGCCACATTGCCGGCGACGACCGAGACCTTGTTGGTCGCGCGCTCGATGCGCCTGACCTGCTCGATGACCGCCTCGGAATGGCCGTGCGCGGTGTCGACGACCAGGCAGTCGACGCCGGCCGCCATCAGCATCTCGGCGCGCTCGAACCCCTTGTCGCCGACGGAAGTGGCGGCGGCGACGCGCAGGCGCCCGTCGGCGTCCTTGGCGGCGAAGGGATGCGCGGTCGCCTTTTCGATGTCCTTGACGGTGATGAGGCCGACGCAGCGCCCCGCCTCGTCGACGACCACCAGCTTCTCGATGCGGTGGAGATGCAGG
>DATNBG010000556.1:0-2878 GCA_035572075.1 Roseiarcus sp.
GCATCGATCAGAATGCAATCCTCGACCGTATGCGCCATGGGGCCGATCGTGTCGAGCGTGCGGGAGAGCGGAAAGACGCCCTGCTTGTCGATCCGCCCCTCGCTGGTCTTGAACCCGACAATGCCGCAGAAGCCGGCCGGCGCGCGGATCGAGCCGCCGGTGTCGGAGCCGATGGCGCAAGGCGCAAGGCCGCCCGCGACCGCGACCGCCGCGCCCGACGACGAGCCTCCGGCGATGCGGGGGGTCACGGGATCGCGCGGGTTCCTCGGGGTGCCGAAATGCGGATTGAGGCCAAGCGCCGAGAAGGCGAATTCGGTGAGATTGGTCTTGCCCAGCGCCGCCATCCCGGCCGCGGCGAGGTTGGCGACGATCGGCGCGTCTTTTTCCTTGACGGGCGAATTGGCGTAGAGCGCCGATCCCGCGGTGGTGCGCTCGCCAGCCATGTCGACCAGGTCTTTCCAGGCGATCGGAACGCCGTCGAGCGGCCCCGCCAGGCGCCCCTCCTGACGGCGCTTCCGGCTGGCCTCTGCTTCCTTAAGCGCCCGCTTGCGGGTCACGACAATGAACGACGGATTCTTGCGGTCGCGCTCGATGCGGTCGAGAAAGAACTCCGCGACTTCGACCGGGTCGAGGGCGCCCCTCGCGATGAGACGGCCGATTTCGGCGGCGGATTGTTTGTCCAGGTTGTCGATCATGTGGCGTGGCGCCTCCTCGAAGCCGAGCCTATCGCCATTGCTCGTTCCGGCAAACAAATTGACGCCGCGCGACGCGCATCGCCACGCTCGAGGACGAGAGACGGCGAGGGCGGGAGATGTCAGGCGAAGAGCCCGGCGCTCGTTCAGGCGCCGGGCGATACGAGCGCGCTGCTCAGTTGGTCGTCATCGTGTTCAAGTCGATCGCATCGCCCATTGCCTTATAGCCCGCCGCGTTCGGGTGGAGATTGTCTCCCTTGCCGTATTTGGGCAGCGTGTAGCCCGGCTTCTGCGGATCGACGATGACCTTGTCGAAGTCGATGACGCCATCGAAAGCCCCACTGCGGATGAAGTCGTTCAGCGCCACACGGATCTTCTCTTTCTCCGGCGTGTAGTAGCCTTCGAACGGGGTGCCGGCGAACGCGTCGCCGAAGGGCGTGAGCGTCGCGCCGATGATCCTGAGCCCATGTGCGTGGGCGCGCGCGATCAGTTGCTTGTAGCCTTCGATGATCGCCTCCGCCGTCGGCTCCGGATCATGAAGCGCCAACCCGCAGCCCGGCCAGCCGACATCATTAATGCCCATCATCAGGATGACGGTGTCCGCCTTCGGCTGGCTGAGGACGTCGGCGTCGAAGCGCGCAAGCGCATTGACGCCCATGCGGTCGGACAGAATCTTCGCGCCCGATATTCCCTCGTTCAAGACCGCGACAGGCGGTCCGCCGGCCTTCGCGAGCCGCTCGGCCAGGCGGTCGGGCCACCGGTCGTTGCCATCGACGGTGGAGCCGTCGCCGTCGGTGATCGAATCGCCGAACGCCACGACGGCGCGCGCGCCGGCCGGCGCGTCGACCAGGATCTCGCTCAGGAACGCCCGTTGGGTCAGCTTGGAATCGGCCTTGAACTCGACACCGGCGGCCTGGTTTCCGGCGCCCACATAGGCGGTCTGATGTCCATCCCAGTGAATCGTCGTCAAGGGCGTGACCTCGGGGAGATAGAGGCTGACCGACACGAGAGCGAGCGGGTCGACGCTCATATCGACCGGGTCGCTGATCGCCGGCGCGCCGGGGGGAATGACGACGGTGGGATTCCCGCCGAAGGTCACCGCGTGAGCGGACCCGTCCTTGATCTTGCCGCCTTCGCCGGCGAGCGCGATTTCCGCCGCGCCGATCGTCAGCGGCGTCTTGCCGTATTCGTTCGACAGCACGATGCGCACGCGGCTGCCGCCGATGCTGAGACGAGCGGTCTGGCGGATGGTCTGCTTCCACAAATTGGCGGGAATGCCGAGCGGCACCGGAAAGTCGGCCGTCCAAACGGGTTGCGGACTCGCCGCCCAGGAGCCGATCCAATTGCCGGCGTCCGCGGCCATTGTCCGAGACGAGAATCCGACAGCGGCGGCGAGGGCCAGCGCAAAACATCCCGCGCGCCAGTTGGCCTTTGTCCCAGCGGAGACCGAACGATTCTTCATGGTTTTCCTCCCCAAAGTCTTTGAGCGATAGCATACACACAGTCTAGGTGTGTAAAGTGGCGACATATAGTTGGCGACATGCCGGAAAGAGTCAACAGCGCAAGTCGATTTGGTTATAATAGACTTGCCAAATTGGCTTGGACTATCGGCGGAGGCGATGTTGCGAAGCTTGTGCACGCTCTTGATCCTCATGGCCGCAGGCGGGCCGGCGCTCGCCGCCGAGCCGTTTCCGGCAAGCGGCTCGGCGAAGCTCGCGGCCTACGCGGTCTGCCGCTCGGCGGTGATCGTCGACATGGGGCCGGTCGGCTCGAATTCGTCGGCCGAATGCACCGGCATCGTGAAGACGCGCGACTCCTCGAAGCTTCTCGACAATCTCGCCATTCGCTGCATGGAGGAATCGAAGGCGCGGCCCGAGGGCTACGCGTTCACCGGCACCTGCATCGAGACCGACGGCGACGGCGACAAGATTTTCATGACCTACGAGGGCCCGGAAAGCGGCGACATCGCGCTCCTCGGCGGGACGGGCAAGTACAAGGCGATCACCGGCAAGGGAACCTGGAGCGTCGCCGACGCGCCGGGCAACACCGCGCAGCTCTTCGCCTTCACGCTCACTTTTGATGTGAGCTGGACGACGAAGGAGAAGTGAGCATAGCCTTCTCCTAGCGGGAGAAGGAGCGCGCACGCGGGCTGGGCATAACGGACAAGGAGATCGCCATGTCGACCA
>DATNBG010000557.1:0-4230 GCA_035572075.1 Roseiarcus sp.
AGTTCAATCAATTTCAATCGGTCGGGCGGGCGTTCGTGGTAATGTCCGGCGCTTGGAGGCTTGTGCAATGAGCGAGACCCGAAAGCTCGCGGCGATCCTGGTCGCGGATATTGTCGGCTTCAGCCGCCTCGCCGGCGCCGACGAGGAGCGCACGCTGGCGCGCGTCAGGGGTCTGCGCAGCGATCTCCTCGAGCCGACGATCGCCGCGCATCGCGGCCGGGTCGTCAAGCGCACCGGCGACGGCTCGATCGTCGAGTTCCGCAGCGTGGTCGACGCCGTGCGCTGCGCCATCGAAGTGCAGACCGGCCTCATCGAGCGCAACGCCGGCGTGCCGCCCGAGCGGCGCATCGAATACCGTGTCGGCATTCACCTGGGCGACGTCGTCGAGGAGAGCGACGGCGACCTCATGGGCGACGGCGTCAACATCGCGGCGCGCCTCGAGGGCGTCGCCGAGCCCGGCGCGATCTGCCTCTCCGAGCAAGCCTACTGGCAGGTGAAGTCGCGGCTCGATCTCAAGGTCACCGACCTTGGCGCAACCCGATTGAAGAACATCGCCGAGCCGATCCACGTCTACTCGCTCCAGGTCGGCCAGCAGCTGGCGCGAGCGATGCCTGCGCCTTCGGCAGCGCCATCGCCAGAGAAGCCTCTGCATTGGGCGGCGCCAGCCGATCAACAGGCGGCGATCAAGCGCATCCAGGCGAAGCGCGGCTTCAAGGTCCACGCGACGGTCTATGTCGCTGTCAACCTCTTTCTCGTCGCCATCTGGGCGCTAACCGGGCCAGGATCCGCCAACCACGGGGATGGGTCCGGGTCAGATTTCTGGCCGATCTGGCCGATCCTCGGCTGGGGCGTCGGGCTCGGGGCGCACTATTTGACCGTCTTTCACCGGAGACCGATTTCGGCGGACGAGATTCGGCGTGAAATCGAGAAGGGGCCCTGACCCGAACCCCCTCGTTAGCCTAGTGCAGCGAGCTGGCCGCCTCCGGCCAGTCGCCGCTCGCCGGATGCGGCGCGCCGGGCGGCGCGGGCGGAGCGCCGGACGCAACCCGCTCGTCGGGGTCGCGCATCAAAGTCTCGAACCTGGGCGGGAGCGATGTGAAACGGACCGACAGAAGACCCTCGCTTCCAGCCGCGGCGCCTTCCACCTTGCAATAGGCCGGCTCGGAGACTTCGCGGCCCGCCTCGCCAACGATCTCGATCTTGAGGTCCGCCAGAGCGGGGACCGTCTTGTCCAGCCGAAGCTCCGCGCGCTTCAAAGACAGTTTCGTCAGGGCGCCGTTGATCCCTTTGTCGCCGATGCGGCCGCCCTCGACGATCGAGCAATGAACCGGGACGGGGGACTTCAAGGGCGTAAGCGCGTCGTGCGCGTGCAGGAGCGAAAGCTTGTGCGACCCGCCGATGCCATGGACCTCGGCAAGCGCAATCGCCTGCTCGACGCCCTTCACTTTCACTTCCATGTGCCGTCCGAGTCGGAGGATGCCGCCCACGTCCCGCCGCGTCGTCTCGGAAATGAGAATCTGCCCTCCCGACGTGCAGGCCTGTATGCGCTGGGTGAGATTGACGTGGCTGCCGACGACCCCGTACTGCATCCGCTCGGGCGCGCCGATGTTGCCTGCCACGACCTGTCCGGTGTGAAGCCCGATTCCCATCTCGATCTCGGGCAGCCCCTCGCGCGCGTTGTCCTCGTTGATCGCAGCCATGGCCAGCTGCATTTCGACCGCGCACGCGACCGCGCGCTGCGCGTCGTCCTCCTTCCACGTCGGCGCTCCAAAAAGGACGAAGATCGCATCGCCGATATATTGCTCGATCGTCCCGCCGTATTTCTTGATGACGGCGACCATCCTCGCAAGGTAACGGTTGAGGAGGGCGACGACCTCCCTGGGATCGAGACGCTCGGAGAGCGAGGTGAAACCGCGCAGATCGGCCATCAGCATGGTAACCTTGCGCTTCTCCCCGCCGATCTTCAGGCCCGAAGGCGATTCCAACAAGGAGTCGACCACTTCGTCGGTGAGATAGCGCCCGAACGTCTCGCGAATGAAGCGATTGCGCAGCTCGACCTCGGCGGCAAGCCGTGTCATCTCGGCCTCGATCTGCTTACGGTCGGTGATATCGGCCCACGAGCCGACCAGCTCTTTCGGTTGCCCGTCCTTGTCGTATTTGACGGAGAAGGTGTCCTGGACCCAAATGTAATGGCCGCGGCGATGGCGGAAGCGGTATTCGATCGTCCCGCCTCCCTTGCCGACCAGCTTGTCCATGCTGGCGAAGATCGCCGAGGCGTCGTCCGGATGCACGCGCTTCGACCAGAATTTGGGATCGTCGCGCATTTCCCACGGCGCGTAGCCCATGGTCGTCACCAAATTCTCGCTGACGAACGTGCATGAAAAATCGTCGGTGGCCTTGGTGGTGTAGATCACCGCCGGGCTCGCGGCGACGAGGTTTTGCAAGTCGTTCATCAGAGCCATGCGCTCGCCCAGCGCCTGCTCCACCTGCTTGCGGTCGGTGATGTCGGCCCACGAGCCGACGATCTCATAAGGCTTGCCCGCATCGTCCGGCACCACCTTGAAGGTGTCCTGAATCCATACGTAGTGGCCGTCGCGATGCCGGAACCGGTATTCGATCGCGCCGCCTCCCGCCTCGATCAGCGGCGCCATGCGGTCGAACAGCGTCTTGACGTCGTTCGGATGCAGCCGTTTCAGCCAGAATTCCGGGTCTTCGACCATCTCCCAGCCGGAGAAGCCCATGATCGTTTCGACGTTCTGGCTGACGAAGGTGCAGGCGAAATTGCCTGAAGCGGCGTTCGTGTACATGATGCCCGGAGTGACCGTGAGCAGGTATTGCAGCCGTCCTCGCGCCTCCCTCAACTCCAGAGTGCGTTCCTCGACCCGCTTCTCCAGTTCGTCGTAAGCCTTCTGAACCGCTTCCTCGCCGCGTTTGCGTTCGCGCAGGTCGGTGGCGAATCCCACCGTTCCGATTTCCTGGCCGTCGTCGTCGAACAGCAGCGACGCCGAGATGAGGACCGGAATGGCGCTCCCATCCTTGCCCCACGCCACGCCTTCGAAACCCGAGACCATGCCGCCCCGTTTGTGCATCTCGCGCATGACTTCGTGCGCCCCCGCTTCGCCGCCGTAGAGCAGAGCGACGCTGCGGCCGATGACTTCTTCGGCGCGGTAGCCGAGCAATGTCTCGGCGCCCTCGCTGAACAGCGTGACATTTCCGTTCTTGTCGGTCGCGATAATGCCGTCGGGCGAGCTCTCGATCAGGCGGCTGAGCGAGCGTTTGGTTTCCTGCAGTTCGGCGTTGGCCTCGAGGGCCTGCTGTTCCGCGCGCCGGCGCTCGGATATGTCGGCCCAGGCGCCGACCAGCTCCAACGGCTGTCCGTGCTCGTCGGCGACAACCTTGAAGGTGTCCTGAATCCATAGGTAGCTGCCGTCCGCATGGCGGAAGCGATAGACCAGCGCGCCGCCTCCGCGCTCGATCAGGGCAGGCAGCTCCTCAAACACGCGCGGGCCGTCCTCGGGGTGAAGACGGTCGGGCCAGCACTTGGCGTCGGTCAGCATGTCCTCCGGCGCGAAGCCCATGATCGTGCGGATGTTCTCGCTGACGAACGTGCAGGCGAAATCGCCGGAGGCCTTGGTCGAGTAGATGATGGCGGGGCTGACCGCGAGCAGATGTTGAAGGCGCAGCCGCGCGCCGCGGAGCTCGGAAATGTCGGCCCAGGCGCCGACCAGTTCCAGGGGCCGTCCTTTGTCGTCAGCGACGACCTTGAAGGTGTCCTGAATCCATAGGTAGCTGCCGTCAGCGTGGCGGAAACGATAGACCAGCGCGCCGCCTCCGCGTTCGATCAGGGCGGGCAGCTGCTCGAATACCCGCGGGCCGTCCTCGGGGTGAAGACGGTCGGGCCAGCACTTGGGGTCGGCGAGCATGTCCTCCGGCGCGAAGCCCATGATCGTGCGGATGTTCTCGCTCACGAACGTGCAGGCGAAATCGCCGGAGGCCTTGGTCGAGTAGATGATGGCGGGGCTGACGGCGAGCAGGTGTTGAAGACGGTGGCGCTCCGCGCTGAGCACGGCAGGCGGCGCGTCAGCTTCGGTTTTGCCCGACGCGACGCCGCCTTGCTGGCGGCTCGGTCCGGCGGCGCCGGCGACGCGCGTCACACTCGTAGATTGGGGTCGCTCCACCTTCAATCCCAGCTCCTTCAGCGTTTCCTTCGTCTGCTGGTGAACGGCGCCG
>DATNBG010000558.1:0-6940 GCA_035572075.1 Roseiarcus sp.
CAGAACTGCGCAGACCAAGGGTAAGCCATTGGCAAACCGCGATCTTTGCGCCCTCCGCGGCGGTTGCGGCGAACAAGTTCTTGACGAATGGGAAAAGCGTAAGTAGTATTTCTGTTATGCAGAATCTACCGCTCGCCTGGCGAGGTCCGAGAGTGGTTGAGCGTTGCGCGGCGAAACGGAAAAAGGGAAGTAAGTCATTGAAAATACACAACCCGTGAATCTCGGCGAAACAAAAACGAATCTAAGCCTTTGAAAACAAACAATCCCGCGAAATGCCTGATTCGCCGCTCATAACGATTCCAATGGTTTACGGCATGCCGTGCGAAACGCTTCGTTTCGCAGGGCGAAATGAAGGTGTGGTTTTGCCCGTTTTCGGCCCCGTCGAGGCGCGAAGCGAATCGGCCAGCCGCCGGTCCTCGCCCTTCAGGGCGACGCGTGCAGCGACCTGCAGGCCGGGTCGATAGGGCGTCCATCGGGACGCCCGTCTGAAGACGGGCCATGGACCCGGCCGGCGGCGTCAGCGACGCCCTGCAAAATAATCCAGCTTGGCGGTCGCCAAGTTGCGCAAAGGAGCAGGTAAGCCCATGACATCATTGGCGCGCGTTACTTTGTGCGCGGGCGCGAAAAGCCGCCTTGCGGGCGGCCCCTGTCCGGCGCCGCCGCGCCGCGCCGGCGCTCACCGCGGAGCGAGCGCGTCGATGAGCGGCGTGTTCGAGAGGACACGCGCGCCCTTCTCGGTAATCACTGCCTGCTGCTCGAGCTTGATCCCGTCCGGGCCGCCCGCCTCGCCGATGTAGCTTTCGAGGGAAACAACCATGTTCGCCTCGAACACGCCGTCGTATCCCCAATCCTCCCAGTCGGCCGGATAGGCGACCGACGGATATTCATCGACGAAGCCGCAGCCGTGCAGCATCATCATGTACCGGTTCGCAACGTACTCGTCGGGAACCGGCCAGCATTTTTCCGCGAATTCGCGGAAGGTCAGGCCCGGGCGCAACAGTTCGGTGTTGAACAGGACCTGCTCCGTGGCGAGATCGTAGAGCCTCCGGCGCCGGTCGCCGGGCTTGCCGTCGGGGCAGATCCAGCTCCGCGAAATATCGGCCAGATAGCCGAAAGGGCCGACGAGGTCGGTGTCGAATCCGACCACGTCGCCGGCCTCGATGACCCGGTCGCTCGATTCCTGGAACCACGGGTTGGTGCGCGGCCCCGACGACAGCAGGCGGCATTCGATCCACTCGCCGCCGTGCGCGATATTGGTCTCGTGCATCAGCGACCAGAGCTGATTCTCGGTGACCCCAGGCTTGAGCGCCGCGCGCATCCTCGCGACCGCGAGGTCGCAGACCTCCATCGCGGATTGCAGGCAGGCGATCTCTTCCGCCGACTTCACCATCCGCGCCTGCTCCAACGCTTCCTGCGCGTCGAACAGCTTGACGCCATGGCTCATAAGCCGCATGGCCCCAAGAGGATCGCAGCGATCGACGGCGAGGCGCCGGTTCCTGCCGCCGTGGCGGCTGAGCAGGCTTTCAATTTCGTCGGCCCAAAGGCGCGCTTTTTCCTCGGTCCTGGGCCCCGCCAGGAAATAGATCCACGGCGTACAGGGCCGAACCTCGTCCACGACCGGCGAACCGGCCGTGACATGCCGGGAGGAGGTGAACTCGAACAGAATGACCGGCCCGTCGGCGGCGACGAAGGCGGCGCGGCTCGGCGCATGCGTGGTCCAGACCGCCATGTTTCGCGTGCCGGTCGCGTAGCGCAGATTGATCGGGTCGGAGAGAACCGCGGCGGCGTAGTCGCGCTTGCGCAGTTCGGCGCGAAGGCGCCCGAGGCGGTAGGAAAAGAGGGCGCCCTGGTCGATCTTCGCCATCCGCTCGAGAATCCCGGAATCGATCGGCGCCGGCTCACGCGCTCCGCAGTCGCGAGGCTGAACGGCCATCTTAAGGAGCCGGCTCTCGTGGCGGGACGTGTCGGTTCGCATGGCGCGCCTCTCGCCGGAATCGTCCGGGCGCGCCGGCGAAATGCGGCCTTGAGCGGACGAAAGCGGTCTTTGCGGGCGGAGTATACCGAGGACGCGCCGTCGCGCCACAGCCTCATTCTTGCACTCAAGGCCCGGCCGCGCCACATAGGCCTCGAAGCGGTCGCCGGCGGGAAGCGCCGGCATGACGAGTGGATCCAACCGATGCTCTATGCCGTGTCCGCCAGGCTTGTTCCAGATCGCGCGCACGAATTTCACGCGCGTCTTACCGATGGCAGCATCGCCGCGCAGCGGCCCGACGGCGCCGAGATCGTCGCCGCCATGAAGCGTGCGCGCGCCGCGCCCGACGGCACGGTGCGCTGGACCGAAACCTGCTATTGCCCCACGCCGCTCCAGCATGAACGCGCGACCGTGCTTGACCGCTATTTCACCGGTCTTGAGACGAGGGTCATCGACAAACCTGAAACCTTCGACGGCGCGCCGCTGATGGACCGGCTCGCCGCGCGCTAGACCTTCGCTTGTCATTGGCTATTGGAGCGGGAGAGCGGCATGAACCATGAGAGCGAGCCACTGACCATCGACGTCGTCAGCGACGTCGTCTGTCCCTGGTGCTATCTCGGCGAGAAGCGCCTCGAAGCGGCGCTGGCGGAAGAGCCGCAACCGGTCGCGCTGCGCTGGCGGCCCTATCAGCTCGACCCGACGATCCCGCCCGGCGGGCTCGACCGCGCCGATTATATGGAAAGGAAATTCGGCAAGAGCGGGCGGCTTCAATCGGTCCACGACAATCTGACGCGCCTCGGCGCTGAGTTCGGGATTCCGTTCGCCTTCGACAAGATCAAGCGCTCGCCCAACACGCTCGACGCCCACCGCCTCATCCGCTGGGCCGCGTCGGCCGGTAGCCAGGGAACGATCGTCGACCGGCTGTTCAAGGCCTATTTCGTCGAGGGACGCGACATTGGCGACCGCGCCGTGCTCATCGACATCGCCCGCGAATGCAGCCTCGCCGCTGACCTGGTCGAGAAGCTTCTCGCCGACGGCGCGGACGTCGATCTCGTGCGCCAGGAGATCGAGCAGGCCCAGGCGATGGGGGTGAGCGGCGTGCCGTTCTTCATCTTCGCCGGCCGCCTCGGCGTCCCCGGCGCGCAAGAGCCTTCGGTGCTCAGGCGGGCGATGGCCGAGGCCCGGCGGGCGATGAGCGAACCGGCCGGCGAGGCGGCGGCAAGCGCTTAGGGTGTTGTCATCGCGAGCGTACGCGAAGCGATCCAGAGATGAAGGCCTCAGGCGGCGGCTCTGGATCGCCACGTCGGCCTTCGGCCTCCTCGCGATGGCGATTCCACTTTAACGCGTCCTGCCCAGGTTCATGCTGCGTCGCCCAAGGGGGCGACCCGGTCGCGAGGCAGTTCGATGCGCGGCGCGCGATCCTCGGTCAATTCCGCTCCCGGCGCGCGGAGTTCGAGCGCCGGCGCCGAATCTGTCTCAGTCCAGTCGAAGTCCGCGATCAGCTTCGGCGCGCAGTCTTCGTCGTCGTTCACCGGAGAGAAGTCCAAGATCTGCGGCAGCCTTCGGCTCGGAGCGGAGACCTCGCGCGCGAACTCTCCGGCTTCCGCTAGTGCCGCCTCGGCGGCGAAGCGCCACAAGAGCGCCAGAACCTTGGCGAGAGCGGGATTGTCGAGCCGTTCGCATTCGTCGATGACCGTTTGCACGAGCTCGAGCCTGAGCCCTTCGCAAGCCTCGCCGCGGCGAGCCCTGATTGCGGCGAGCGCGGCCCGGAAGGCGGGCAGGACGCCGCTCTTCAAGCCGGCCCGGTGGGCGAGAGCGGCGAAACCTTCCCCGCGCGGCTCGCGGATGAAGGCCTTGACACGCGACAGCGCCAGGCCGGAGAGGTCCGCCAACGCCTCGGCGAACAGGTCCCGGTCGCCGCCGAGCAACGACCGCAGAAGCAGGGCCGGCGTCAGCGCGCCTGCCGCGCGCAGCGCCCGCGCCAGCTCCGCGCGTTCGTGGGGGCGGCATGACGAGGCGATGAGACAGATCGTCTGGTCGCGCGTCTCGCGCGCGATGCGCTCTGCCCGCTCGCGCGGCATCCACCGCGACGCCTCGATGCTCAAGTCCTCCGCGAGCGCCAGCACGATGCGCGCTCTCAAAGCTGCCGGCAGGGACGGACGCTCGAGCAGCGCCTCCCGCACGTCGGGGTCGCCGCGGAAGCGGGCGAGGATACGCGTGAGCGTTCCCGCCGGAATATCGATCTCCAGATTGCCGATGAGCGCGAGAATTGCATCGCGTTGGCCAGTCTCGGCCAGCGCGGCGATTGCTTCGGGCGGCAGGTCTGGCCGGCGCGCCAGCGCAACCTGGGCGCCGGCGTCCGCGGTCATGGCGCAATCGGCGAGGTCGGCGCGGGTCAGCACGGGCGAGCGCTGCAGCACGGACGCGGCGACGTCCGAGACGTCCGCCGCCAGCGCGAGGATCAGAGGCCGCGGCGCCTCGCTCGAATAGCACAGCGCCGCCGCCAGCGCCTTGCGCACCAGCGCCGAAACGTCGCCGGCCAGCGCCGTCATCGCCAGCGCCGCCTCGGCGCGCGCGGGCGCCGTCAATTCCGAGTACAGATAGGCGCGCGCGAGCGCGCTCGCGCCTTCGGCGCGCCTCTCCGCGTCGGCGCATTGCGCCCAAGCGAGAAATCGGCGCACAATATCTGGCGGCGTCAAATCGCCTGGCAGGGCCAAGCCCGGATTGGTGGAGGAAGGCGGCGGCAGCTCGATCATGGGTCGGTTGGCGTTTACCTTGCTCTCCCTCGCCCGTCTTGGCGGTGGACGCTTGTCGTCAAGATTGTATCAGTGTGGTTAAAATCAACTTAAGGTTGTCGACGGAACATCCATGGAGACCGAAATTCTTCGCCATCCGCGCGGCGGCCTCTATTTCGAGGCCTTCTCGATTGGCCAGGTGTTTCACCACCGGTTGACCCGCACCGTCACGCAAATGGACAACATGCTGTTCTCCAACATGACGCTGAACCCGCAGCCCTTGCATATCGACGCGCATTTTTGCTCCACCGAAACCGAATGGGGCCGGCCGCTGATGAATTCCCTGTTCACGCTCGGCCTGATGATCGGCATTTCCGTCAACGACACCACCGTCGGCACGACCATCGCCAATCTCGGCATGACAGATGTGATCTTTCCGGCGCCGCTGTTCGAGGGCGACACGGTCCGCGCGGAGACGGAGGTGATCGGGGTCCGCGCCTCCAAATCGCGCCCCGACGCGGGGCTCGTCGAGTTCCGGCACCGCGCCTTCAAGCAGGACGGGACGCTCATCGCCGAGTGCCGCCGCACCGCGTTCATGCGCCGGCGCGAGCCGGAGATGCTGACCGCCTGAAGCCGATGCGCTCGCTGCTCATCGCCCTGGCGGACGAGAGAAGGCTCGCCGAGGCGCTCTTAAGCGGCGCGGAGGCGGTCGTTGTCGATCTCGCCGGGTCCAAGCCCGCCGAGAGGGCGGCGGCGCGGGCCATTGCGGCGCGGTTCCTGGAGCGGGCTGCGGAAAAGTGGAAGCCGGTTTTTCGCGAAAAAGCGCGCAAAATCAGGGAATCTGGGGCATCTGGCGAATCGACCGAATCGCCGGATGCCCCAGAAGGAACGCGCCGGCGCGGCGCGGGGCCCAGGCTCATCGTCAGGGTGAACCCGCTCGATTCGGGCGAAACCGACGCCGATCTCGATGCGGCGATGGCCCATGCCCCCGACGCCATCCTGCTGCCGAGCAGTCTTGGGGCCGCGAGCGTCCATGAGCTCTCCGCCAAGCTCGCTTTGCGCGAGGCCGATTTCGCCCTCGCCGACGGCGCAACGCGGATCATCGCCGTCGTCGGCACGGCGCAGGCTCTGTTCGGCATGGGGTCCTATCGCGGCTCGAGCGCGCGCCTTGCGGGCATCGGCTGGAGCGCCGAGTCCTTACGCGCCGACATCGGCGCCGAGACGGACCGCGATCCATCCGGCGCGTACGCGAGCCCCTGGCGCCTCGCGCGCGACTTGACGCTGTTGGCCGCGGCCTCCGCGGGCGTGGCGGCGATCGACACGGCCTTCGCCAGCGTCCGGGACACGGATGGCCTGCGCGCCGAGGCGCTCGCCGCGCGGCGCGACGGCTTTGCCGGCAAGGTGGCGATCGACCCGGTCCAGGCCGGCGTCATCAATGACGTCTTCACGTTCCGATCAACGCCGCCTCGCGAACGAAGCCCGCCATAGCCTGGAGATCAGCGGCTCGACCCGCCGAATCCGGCTTACTGCGCCGCGGCTTTGCGCGCCTCGAGTTCCGCCATCCACTGGTCGGCGTTCTTGGTCGGCGTGCAAACCACCTTCATGTATTGGGCCCCGCCGCCTTGCACGAGATCTGTGCGGGCAATCATCGTCTGCGCATTCATTATGCACATGATTTCATTATCGACCTTTGGCCCGCGCACCACGTCAAGCGCGGTCTTTGACTGACAATCCGAGTGGGACAACGCGGTTGAGCACACAAGAATCAGGATGGAATACATTTGACGCCCCCTGCCTGGTTTTGGCGGACGATTCTCTTTCCTAGCGGATAATTCAAATTTTAGCAACTGAAAGTTGCGATCAGCTCCGTAAGGTTGCAACATAGCGCAAGCGCAAATTGCGCGCCGTGACCTGGGTCACACTGCGCGCAGCGAGGCCGAAGGCGGCGCCGGGGCAGCGGGTCTCGCCGTCGATCCGACGCTCAAGACTGGCGCCACGCTCTATCGTTCGCTAATTGGGACGCGCTCTTAAGCTGCGGCGGCGAACGCGGGGCTGGGCCTAACCCAGGACTATTTGCAGGGATTGACCCAGCGAAGCCCGGCCGGCCTCAGCCATTGGCCGCCTCGGGCGTCGCGTCAGCGCCTTCACCAGCCGCGACGCCGTGGATGAGACTCATGATCTCTCGACTCATGGGCTCATAGCGCCGGTTGTTTTCTATCGAGCCGGCGATGGA
>DATNBG010000559.1:0-2896 GCA_035572075.1 Roseiarcus sp.
GGGCGGCGTGCTGATGAACCTCGCCGGAATGAACAGGGTCCGCTCGATCGAGCGGGGCCGCGTGGTCTGCGAGCCCGGCGCGCTGCTGATCGATGTCGACAAGGCGGCGGAGGCTTCGGGCCAGGAATTGCGCATGTTCCCCTCCACCCGCGCGACCGCCTCGCTCGCAGGCTTTGTCGCCGGCGGGTCCGGCGGCGTGGGCTCGATCACGTGGGGCGGCTTGCGCGATTTCGGCAATGTGCTGCGCCTCAACGTCATGACGCTCGAAGCCGAGCCACGCCGGCTCGAACTCACCGGCGAGGATCTGCACAAGGCGGTGCACGCCTATGGGACGAATGGAATCATCACCGAGGTCGAGGCGCCGCTGACCGCGCGGTACGATTGGGTCGAGGTCATTGTCGGCTTCGAGCGTTTCGACGCCGCGACCGCTTACGCGCTCGCGCTCGCCGAACAGGATGGAATCCTCAAGAAGCTGGTCACGGTGGTCGAGGGTCCAGCGCCCCACGACTATTTTCTGCGCCACCGCTCGCTCATCCCCAAGGGCGCAAGCGTCGTCATTCTGATGATCGCTCCCCACGCGCTCGACGCCTTCGAAGCCTTCACCCGGCCTTACAGGGAGGCGCGCATCCTCCTCGATTCGAGCAAGGCCTCTCCCGAAACGCTCGCCGGCCTGCCCCCCGCTTACGAGCTCACCTGGAACCACACCACCCTTCGCGCGCTCAGGGTCGATCCTCGCGTCACCTACCTCCAGGCCCGCTATCCGAGCGAGGGCGCGCTTCACGTGATCAAGAAGCTCCACGACCGCTATGGGGAGGAGGTCAGAGGTCATCTCGAGCTCATCCGCTTCAACGGCCGGATCGGGTTCGCGGGGTTGCCGCTGGTCAAGTTCACCACCGAAGAGCGGCTGAACGAGATCATCGCCGAGCACGAAGCGATGGGGGTGATGATCTTCAACCCCCACCGCTACACCCTCGAGGAAGGGGGCATGAAACAGACCGACGCGATCCAGCTCGCCTTCAAGCGCGAGACCGACCCCAAGGGCCTGCTCAATCCGGGCAAGATGATCGCCTGGGAGAACCCGGACTTCGATTTCTCCGCCGGACGGAACTTCCTCTTCCCCGGCCTCGAGGCGCGGGCGCGCGCGGCCGAGGCTTGAGCGCTTGCGCGTCCTCGCGCTGTTCGCCCATCCGGTCGAAACGAGTTTCGCCGCCGCCCTGCACGAGAAGCTGGTCGAGGTGTTGCGCGCGCGGGGGCACGAGGTCGACGATTGCGATCTTTATGCCGAGGGGTTCGATCCGGTGATGTCGAGGCAGGAGCGGATCGACTACCACAATGTCTCGGTCAACCGCCGCAATGTCGCCCCTTACGTCGACCGGCTCCTGGCCGCCGAAGCGCTGGTGTTTTCCTATCCGGTCTGGAACATGGGATTTCCGGCGATCCTCAAGGGATTCGTCGACAAGGTCTTTCTGCCCGGCGTTTGCTTCACTCTCGGCCAGGACGGTTCCTACAATCCCTGCCTTCACAACATCAGGCGTCTCGGCGCGGTGTGCACCTATGGCGGCGGGCGGTGGCTGACCTTCATGATGGGCGATCCGCCGCGCCGCTTCCTGACGCGCTCGCTGCGCCGCATCTGCGCGCCGGGCGCGCGTTGCGACTATCTCGCCTGCTATGACATGAACCGCTCGCGGCCCGACCGCCGCGCGGCGTTCCTGAAGACAGTCGAAGCGCGGTTCTCGACCTGGTGAGCGCGTCGCGAGCGCCCCCTCGGCCGTTCAATCCGGGGTTTCCTCGCCCTCGATCGCGCGGCGATGCTTGGTGAGCTCGGCGGCCGCGAAATCCATGAAGGCGCGCACCCTGGGCGAGCGGCGAAGATCGGCATGAGTGAGCATCCACAGGCCGAGGTCGAGTTCGGGCAACAGGTAGCCTACGCGCGCCAGGTCGGGGCTGTGATCGCCGAGGAAGCAGGGCAGCAACGTCGCTCCAAAGCCGAGACGCGCGAGGTGAAGCAGGCAATGGGCCGAATTGGCCTTGGCGACCAGCCGTTCCGAAGCGACGTTGGCCTCGATCCACCGCCGGCCCGGCCCCGCCCCATAAGCGTCGCTCAATCCGATGAACGGCGCCGAATCGATCGGCGCGGCGCCGAGGTCCGCGATCAGATCGCGCCGGCAATAGACGCTCGATCGCCCGGTGCAGATTCGCCTTCCGACCAGCGTTTCCGGCGGGTCGTTGGTCAGGCGAATCGCGATGTCCGCGTCGCGCCGGGAAAGGTCCAGCGGCTGGTCGGACAGAATGAGGTCGACCACGATTCCCGGATTCTGGGCCCGAAACTGGGCGACGATCCCCGGCATGAAATGCTGGCCGATCGCCTCGGGGGTCGTGACGGTGAGGTCGCCGGTTGGCTTGACATCGCGGCCCGCGACCCGGCGCTCGAATTCGAGCACCGACTCGGCCATCGTCGCCGCGAGCGCGATCATCTCCTGGCCGGCCGCCGTCGGTTCGTAGCCGGCGCGGGAGCGGTCGAACAGACGGGCGCCGACCGCGGCCTCGACCGCCGCGAGGCGCCGGAACACCGTCGAATGATTGACGCCGAGAAGCTCGGCCGCCCCGGCCAGCGAACGGGCTTCCGCGATCGACTTGACCAGTCGAAATTCGTCCCAGCTCAATCCTGCGTTCATGGCTCCAACGACGAGCGCCTCCAATTCCCCTATAGTGACATGGGAAAAGGCCGGTTCGCAAGGCTCCGCGCTTTATCCTTAAGTCCGCCCCCCGCGCCCGCTCATCGGCCCCGCGGCGCGGCCGCGCGGCGGAGCCGATCGTTGATCGCCGCCCCGAGCCCGTGGGTGGGGATCGGCGCGACCGCGATCCGGCGAGCGCCCGAAGCGTCGAGCGCGCGCAG
>DATNBG010000560.1:0-6357 GCA_035572075.1 Roseiarcus sp.
CGCGAGCCGTGCCGGCCGCCGGGCGCGGAACCTCGGGCCGGGCTTTGCCGTTTCTTCGTCACGAAGATGGCGGCCGTCGGATCGACGGTCGAATCGCCTAAGAGGATTTCTGTCATGAAAAAACCGATGCGCTTTCTCATCTGCGCCTCGGCGGCCGCGCTCATTCTCGCCGCGGCGCCGACCGGCGCCTTCGTCGCGCCCGCTCAGGCGCAAGTCGCGGTCGAGATCACCGCCGGGATCGCGCCGCCGCCGCTTCCGGTCTATGACCAGCCGCCGATTCCGGGCCCCGGATATGTGTGGGTTCCGGGCTACTGGGCGTGGAACGGATATGAGTATTACTGGACGCCGGGCTATTGGGCGATGCCGCCGGCGGTCGGTTTGTACTGGACGCCGCCCTACTGGGCGTTTGTCGACGGCGACTACGACTTCTATCCCGGCTATTGGGGACCGACCGTCGGGTTCTACGGCGGCGTCGACTACGGCTTCGGCTATACCGGCGTAGGCTACCAGGGCGGCTACTGGCGGAACAACCAGTTCGTGTACAACAGCGCCGTCAACAACCTCGGCGCCGTCGCCATCGCCCACACGTTCAGTCGGGCGGTCTCCAACCCCGGCGCCCGCGTCGCCTTCAATGGCGGAAAGGGCGGAACGATCGCGCGGCCGACGCAGGCTCAGATCGCCGCGCGAGCGCACGCGACGCCGGCGACCGCCGTGCAGGTGCGACACCAGGAGATGGCGAGCCGGGATCCGGCGCTTCGCTTCAACGCCAATCACGGGCGCCCCCCGGTCGCGGCGATGCGGCGCGCCAACGAATTCCATGGCGCTCACACGGTCGCGGCGACCCATGCGCCGGCGACAGCGGCGGCCGCCGCCGCGGCCGGCGCGGCCGCCGGGGCCGGCGCCCACGCTCTGACCGCGCATCCGCGCGTTCCAGAACATGCGCCCGCCCGTCCGCGCGTTGCCGGGCATGCGCCCGCACGCCCGCACTTCGCCTACCACGCCCCGGCGAGACACGCGGTCGTCGCGCGCCCGCACTTCGCCTATCACGCCCCGGCGAGACATGCGATCGCAGCGCGGCCCCATTTCGCCTACCACGCGCCAGCGAGACATGCAGTCGTCGCGCGGCCGCATTTCGCCCATCACGCGCCCGCCATGCGCATGGGCGGCGCTCCGCACTTCGGCGGCATGCGCATGGGCGCCCCTCACTTCGGCGGCATGCGCATGGGCGGCGCGCCCCACTTCCGCGGCGCGCCGCACGGTGGCGGAGGTCCGCGCGGAGGCGGAGGCGCCCGCCACATCCCGTAAGCGGCGAAACGACGAACCTCGGAAGATCGGAGCGCGGATGAATCCGCGCTCCCGCGTCACCGGCGCGATAGTTCCACAGGTCTATTTGCCGGGGGCGTACTGGTAGGCGCCGGCGTCGATCCGGGACCCGCGCGGCGCCCCGGCGAAATCGGCGGGCGGCGCCCCGGCCGGGTTCCCGAAGCCGATCGCCGGCGCATCGGGTTTCAGCCTGACGTCGAAGGCGAATTTGGCCGGATCGAAATCGACAAACATGGCCGCGGCGCCCCGCCTCTCGATGATGTTGTGGTCGCCGTACTGGCCTGGCCTGGTGTCGATCTTCCACCTGCCGTTCACACTGGTGATGAACTGGCCTTTCCCGTTGGTGGCGAGGCAGATGTTGTGATCCATCGTGACGATGGGGGCGCCTTTTTCCATTCTGTATGCGACGCCGATGTTGTTGCGGACGATCGCGTCGGTGGACGGCAAGCCCTCATGGGTCGCGTCGCCAACGCCGATCCAGGGCTGACACACGACCTTTCCCGCCGGGTTTTTCGTGCCCACGTTGGAGCCGTCGTCAAGCACCGTGTTGTTGATGATCTTGCCGCCATGCACGCTCGCGTAGCCGATGCCCCAGCAGGCGCTGGTCACCACCACGTTGTTGGCGACGGTCAGATTGGTCCAGTCGCTGTCGAAGGCGTCGATCCCTTGGAGCTCGAAGGGGAATTTGAGGTTCGGATCCGTCTGCCGGATGCAGCGGTTGCGCTCGATGACGACATTCGAGTAGGCGGTGTAGGAAACGCCCTTGGCGTTCTTCGGCGCGGTCGCTCGGTTGATCGGCCCAAGGAACCCCTGCATGCAGTCCGGGTGGTTGCCGTCGCCGATATCCAGGTTGTCGTGGACGTAGTTGTCCGCGATGATCAGGCCGTTCGCGCCATAATCCAGACCGTCGTCGCCGAAGTGATCGATCGTGTTGTGGGAGAAAACGGAGTTGTGAGAAAATAAGCCTGCCGCGTAGCGGGCCCCGTAGATTCTGCCGCCGGTGAAGGAAACGCACTTGGTGTTGATTCCATCCGGGCTGCTCAGCGCGGAAAAGCCCATCCAGTGCGCGTTGGCGATCCACTGAGCCTGTGTCCAGTCGTCCACGCTCTCCGGCGAGCCGACGACAATCGATTCGAAGATGATGTCGGAAGTCGGGAACGACGGTCCGCGATCGGAGACGGCGATCGCCCGTGTCTTTCCCGGGCCCTTTGGCAGGCTCTGGACCCAGAGATGCTGAAACCGCCACATGTTGGCGGCGGACACGGTCAGGGTTGCGAGCACCGGAGTCTGACCGGGAGCGGCGGCGATGGTGACGAAAGCGGTGTTGGTCGTCGAGGCGCCGTAAGTCCCGATATACACATCGCCGTATTGGCCGCTCATCAGCAGGATTTCGTCGCCCGGCTGCACGCGCGTGGGATCGCTGCTCGGCCCGTCGGCATAGATGCGCTTGCCCTCGGCGTTCGTCCGGGAATAGTGGTCATAGGGAATCGTCGAGAGCATGGGGTGGCTGTAGCCTGGCTGCCTGGTCGAGCCGACGACGCCCTGGAGCGAGTTCCAGGGCGCGGTCTTGGAGCCGTCGCCGCCGTCGGCCGGCGTCTTGCCGTTGACCGGGTCGACGTACCAGACATGGCCGATCGGGCCGGGCTCGGCGCAGCCCGGATAGACGTCGGCCGCCTGGGCGCCGGCGCCCGCCGCGGCGGCAAGGCAGAAAACAGCGGCTGCGATCAGCGCGCGCGGCTGGGCCAAAATCATCGGCTGCCTCCAACAGACATCTCAAGGGGAGAGTGGAAGACGGATCGGCGCGCTCTCTACCCGAGATATCGGGGTGAGAAAAAGGCGGCAGCGAGGCTATCCCGATCCGTTCCCTTCCATTCTTGTGGGCCTTGCGACACCGGGCGCCGTATGCGCTAACAAGCCGGGGCCGCGCCCACCCCGGCGCGCCCGTCAGGACCCGCGCTTCTCCATGTCCCCCCGCCTTGACGAAACCGGCCTCATCGCCCGCTATTTCGCCCCCATCGCGGGGCCCGCGGGCCTCGGGCTCCGCGACGACGCGGCGCTGATGCGCCTCATCCCCGGCCAGGACCTCGTCCTGACGGCCGACGCGCTGGTCGCGGGCGTCCATTTCTTCACCGACGACCCGCCGGCCAAGATCGCCCGCAAGGCGCTGAGGGTCAATCTTTCCGATCTCGCCGCCAAGGCGGCGACGCCGCTCGGGTTTCTGCTCACCCTCGCGCTGCCCGCCGACTGGCGGGACGACTGGCTTGAGGCTTTCGCCGAGGGGCTCGGCGCCGACGCGCTCGCCTTCGGTTGCCCCCTCCTCGGCGGCGACACGGTCAAGACGCCCGGACCGCTGACGCTCAGCGTGACCGCCATCGGATCGGTGGCGGAAGGGCGGATGCCGAGGCGCACCGGCGTCAGAGCGGGCGACCGGCTCTATGTCACCGGCACGATCGGCGACGCCGCGCTTGGCCTGAAAGTCCGGCAGGGGCGGGGGCCCGACATCCCGAAGGCCGACAAGGCGTTCCTTCTCGAGCGGTATCTGATCCCCGAGCCGCGCCTCAAGCTTGCCGGCGCGATGGCCGCGCACGCGAGCGGCGGCATGGACGTCTCCGACGGCTTCGTCGGCGACCTCACGAAAATGCTGGACGTCTCCGGAGTCACGGCTCGCGCGCCGATCTACCGGCTGCCCCTGTCGCCCGCCGCGCGGGCGGCGATCGCCGCCGATCCCGGCCTGTTCGAGGTTGCGGCGACCGGCGGCGACGACTATGAACTCCTCGCCTCCGTGCCGCCCGAATCGGCTCTCGCCTTCGAGGCCGCGGCGGCGGCTCAGGGGACGCCATTGACGTTCATCGGCGAGGCGGTCGCGGGCCGGGGGCCCCCGAGCTTCATCGGCCCCGACGGCAATCCGGTCGTCTTCGCTCACGGCGCCTACAGTCACTTTTGACGGGAGACGATGTGACCGAAGGCGCTTCCACGCTCACGGGACTGCGATTGCTCGCGGCGCAGGCGGTCGCGCGGGAAGCCGGCGCGATCGCCCGGCGGCGGTTCCTCGACCGGTCGTTCACTGTCGGCTTCAAGGGTCCGCAGGACTTTCTGACCGAGGTGGACGGCGAGACGGAGGCGTTCATCGCCGAGGGCCTGCTCAAGGCTTTTCCCGGCGACGGGTTCATCGGCGAGGAAAGCAAGGCGCGGCCCCCGAGCGAAGGGGGCGCGGCCTGGGTCGTCGATCCGATCGACGGCACGGCGAATTTCGCCCGCGGCGTCCCACATTTCTGCGTGTCGATCGCCTGCGTCGCCACGGGAAGGGTCGAGGCGGGGGTCATTTACGATCCGATGCGCGACGAATTGTTCGCCGCGCGGAGGAGCGGCGGCGCGCGGCTGAACGGCGTTTCGATTCAGACGTCCGGTCAGACCTCGCTCGCCGATGCGGCGGTCGAGGTCGGCTGGAACCTGCGGGCGGGCCCGGACCAGTATGTCGAGCTCCTGCGGCGGGTCGCTTCCACCGGCGCTTCGCCGTCGCGGACCGGATCGGGCGCGCTCGCGCTCGCCTATGTCGCCGCCGGCCGGCTCGATGGCTTTGTCGAGCACCACATCCATGCGTGGGATTGCCTCGCGGGAATCGTGCTCGTGAGCGAGGCGGGGGGCTATGTGAGCGACTTCCTCAATGGCGACGGCCTCGCCAAGGGCGCCCCGCTCATCGCCTGCGCATCCGGAATCAGGCGCGCGCTGATCGCCGCCGCTTCTTTCAAGGGGATCGAGCCATGACCGGGATCACGCTGACCAATGGCGAGGCGCGCGCGACGATCGCGCTTCTCGGCGCCGAGGCGAGAGACTGGCGGATCGGCGGGCGCGAGCTGCTTTGGCCCGGCGACCCGGCGATCTGGCCCGACATCTCTCCGATTCTCTATCCGGTCGTCGGCTGGACCCGGAACGGCGAGGAGCGGGTCGACGGTCGCGCCTACAAGCTCGGCCTGCATGGCTTCGCGCGGTTCGAGACCTTCGCCGTTGAAGCCTCGGGGGCGGACTTCGCGAGGCTGACCCTCGCCGACAACGAGCGCACCCGCGCGGTCTACCCGTTCGCTTTTCAGCTGACCCTCGAATACCGGCTTGAGCCCGACGCGCTCGCGATCGCCATCGAAGTCGCCAATCCCGGTACAAGCCGCGCGCCTTACGCCTGCGGCCTGCACCCGGGTTTCCGCTGGCCGCTCGGAGACGCCGGACGCGCCGGGGCGCTCGTCCAGTTCGAACGGCCGGAGCGGCCCGAGGTTCCCTGCCTCGCGCCGGGCGGGCTCATCCGCGAGGAGACGCGCCCGATCTCGCTCTGCGGCCGCAATCTCGCCCTCACCGACGCCCTGTTCGAGCACGACGCGCTCTGCTTCCTCGATTGCAGGAGCCGGTCGCTCGCCTTCATCGACGCCTCGGGCGCGTCGATCACGATGGAATTCGAGAGCTTTCAGCACGCCGCCCTGTGGACGCGGCCCCACGCGCCGTTCGTCTGTCTCGAGGCCTGGACCGGCTACAGCGATCCGGACGGCTTTGACGGCGATCTTTTCGACAAGCCCGGCATGCGGGCGCTCGAGCCGGGAGAGAGCGCGCGCCATGAAGCGCGATTCGTCTTCCGGCCCGATCACCTGAAGGTCTGAAGCTGAGGACGTTCCATGACTGACGCCTCAGCCATCGTGCTCGACGGCGTTGCGATCGCCGAGGAAGTGCTTGCCCGGGTCGCCGGGGAAGCGCAGGGGCTGATCGCGCGTGGGCTGACGCCGGGACTCGCGGTCGTTCTGGTTGGCGACGATCCGGCAAGCCGGAGTTATGTCGCTGGCAAGGGCAGGGCGGCAAAGGCGTGCGGCTTCCATTCGCTCCAGCACGACCTCGCCGCCGAAACGACCGAGGAAGACTTGCTGGCGCTCGTCGAGGCGCTCAACGCCGATCGGGCGGTGCATGGAATTCTCGTGCAATTGCCGCTGCCCCAGCACATCGAGCAGGCGAGGGTGCTGGAGGCGATCGCGCCGATGAAGGACGTCGACGGCTTTC
>DATNBG010000561.1:0-3610 GCA_035572075.1 Roseiarcus sp.
CCGAGGTTGCGGCGCGCTGACTGGCAGCAATTTCGCCGGCGACATTGTGTTTGGGATCGCCGTTCTCGACACAGAAGGCTGGGGCTTCAACGACGTTTATCTAACAAACGCGACGCTCACGGTTGGTGGCTATCGGGGCGACCTGTTCCTCGATGTCTTCAATCTGGGTTCTGGGGCCTCCATCCCAGGTAACGGGCCCTTCGATGAGACCAGTGTCGCGGTCTACGGGCCGGGGACCTTCGTCCTCTACGGCGTGGTCCCTCAGACCTCGACCTGGGTGATGATGCTGCTCGGCTTTGCCGGCCTAGGCGTGGCGGGTTCAATGAAAGCAGGCCACGCGTCTCGGCGCGGTGCTGGCTTAGCGAGGTTGGTTGGTTTTGCTTGCTGCGGCAAGCGTCATGATCGCTGGCGCTCCTCGACCCGGTCAAGCCGCCGCTCGATGCGGATCAGTGCGCCGACTTGAACGTCAAGCTCGTCGCGCATCTGGCGCAGAAATCATTGATTTTGCTGGCTGGGGGACCTGGATTCGAACCAAGATTGACGGAGTCAGAGTCCGCTGTTCTACCGTTGAACTATCCCCCAACGGCCGCTTCAAGCGCGGCTTTGCGCGCTGGCGCGGCGTGGTCAATAGCGAAGCGCGGCGCGCGGCGCAAGCGCACGCGGCGTCCGGATGCGAACGCCTTCGCCCCGGCAGCGGTCACCTCGCCGCTCAAAGCTCCGGACGGCCCCCTGCGCCTCACACCTGCTCCACCGCCACCACGCCCGGCGCGGCCTTGAGCGCGCCCGCGATCGCGGCGGTGACCGCATAGCGGCCGGCCAGGCGGATTTCGACCTCGTCCTCAGGCCCCAGCATCAGGACCAGCGACACCTCGCCCTCGCCAGGCGCCGTTAAGCGGCGCTCGATCGCCTCGAGTGGCGCCTCGTCGCGCACGAACACCCGCAGGCCCCTCTGCACCTTGGCGGCGGCGTCAGCCAGCCGCTCGACATTGACGATGCGCGCGCGCACGTCCTCGCCCTCGACCGCCGCCTGCAGCGTCACCAGGACGTCCGCGCCCTTCTCCAGAAGATCCCGGAACTGGCTCAGGCCCTCCTGAAACAGGATCGCCTCATAGGTTCCGGATGGATCGGAAAGCTCGACGATGCCGATCTTGCCGCCGTTCCTCGTCCGCCTTTCATAGCGATCGAGCACGGTCGCCCCCAGTCGGGCGGTCGAGGCGCCGTTGCGCACCGCGTGCGAGAACTCCGCCCAGCGTGAGGCCCTCAGACGCTTGAGCGCGGCGTCATAGACTTCGAGCGGATGACCCGACAGGAAGAAGCCGACGGCGTCGAACTCCCGCTTCAGCCGCTCCGATTCACTCCACGGCGCGGCGCTCGCGCCGAGCGGCGCCGTCTCCCTTTCGCCGAACAGGGCGCTCTGCCCGGCCGCTTTCTCCATCGCGTCGCGGTTGGCGATCGCCAGCATCGGCTCCACGCCTGCAAAGGCGGCGGCCCGGTTTGGCTCCAGGCAATCGAAGGCGCCCGCCGCGGCCAGGCTCTCCAGCGCCTTCTTGTTGATGGCGCGGGGATCGAGCCGCGCCGCCATCTCGCTTTGAGAGGAAAACGCCCGCGCCCCCCGCGCGCGCACCAGCGCCTCGGCCTGCGCTTCGCCCACCCCTTTGACGGCGCTCAGCGCATAATGGATGGCGGGCGCCCCCGCTTCGCCCCGCACGTCGAAATCGACCAGCGATTCATTGACCGAGGGCGCGACGACCTTGATGCCGAGCCTCAGCGCCTCGGCGCGGAACTCGGCGAGCTTGTCGGTGTTGTTCTTGTCCAGCGTCATGGAGGCGGCGAGGAACTCGGCCGGATGGTTGGCCTTGAACCACGCGGTCTGGTAGGTGATGAACGCGTAAGGCGCCGAATGCGACTTGTTGAAGCCGTACTCGGCGAATTTGGCGCAGGCGTCGAAAATGGCGTCGGCGGTCGTCTTGTCGATGCCGCGATCGACCGCGCCGGTGACGAAACGCTCGCGCTGAGCGTCCATCTCCTTCTTGATCTTCTTGCCCATCGCCCGGCGCAGGATGTCGGCTTGCGCGAGAGAATAGCCGGCGAGGTCCTTGGCGATCTGCTGCACCTGCTCCTGATAGGTGATGACGCCGAACGTATCCCTGAGGATCGGCTCGAGCAGCGGATGGGCGTATTCGACCTTCTCCCGGCCGAGCTTGCGCGCGCAGTAGACGGGAATGTTGGCCATCGGGCCCGGGCGGTAGAGCGCGACCAGCGCGATCAGGTCCTCGAACCGGTCGGCGCGCATGTCGACCAGCGCCTTGCGCATGCCGCCCGATTCCACCTGGAACACGCCGACCGCTTCGCCACGCTCCAGCATCTCGTAGGTTTTCGCGTCGTCGAGTGGGATCCTGCTAAGGTCGATCTCGATCCCGCGCCGCTTGACGAGGTCGACCGCGCGCTTGAGCACGGTCAGCGTCTTCAGCCCCAGGAAGTCGAACTTCACCAGGCCCGCCTGCTCGACCCATTTCATGTTGAACTGGGTCGCCGGCATCGCCGATTTCGGATCGCGGTAGAGCGGCGCGAGCTCGATCAGTGGCCGGTCGCCGATGACCACGCCCGCGGCGTGGGTCGAGGCGTTGGAATAAAGCCCCTCGAGCCGTTCGGCGATCATGAGCATCCGGGCGACCTTCGGGTCCGCCTTAGCCGCCTCCTGCAGACGCGCCTCGTCCGCCACCGCCTGCTTCAAGGTGACCGGATGAGCCGGGTTCTGGGGCACGAGCTTGGCGAGCTTGTCGACTTGTCCGAGCGGCATTTCGAGCACCCGGCCGACGTTGCGCAGGACGCCCCGCGCCAGGAACGAGCCAAAGGTGATGATCTGCGCGACCCGGTCGGCGCCATAGCGCTTGCGCACATAACCGATCACCTCGTCGCGCCGCTCCTGGCAGAAGTCGATGTCGAAATCGGGCATCGACACCCGTTCAGGATTGAGGAACCGCTCGAACAGGAGGCCGAACCGGAGCGGATCGAGATCGGTGATGGTGAGCGCCCAGGCGACCAGCGAGCCCGCGCCCGAGCCGCGACCCGGCCCCACCGGAATGCCTTGCGCCTTGGCCCATTGGATGAAGTCGGCGACGATCAGGAAATAGCCGGCGAATTTCATTGACACGATGACGTCGAGCTCGAAGGCGAGGCGCTTTAAGTAGTCGTCCTCGGTCAGTCCGGGTGCGAGCCCGTGCGCGCCAAGGCGGGCGCTCAAGCCCTCGCCCGCCTGGCGGCGCAGCTCCCCCTCCTCATCGAGAGCCGCGCCGCTTGCAATCGAGAAGCGCGGCAGGATCGGTTTGCGAGTGAGCGGCCGATAGGCGCAGCGCATGGCGATCTCGACACTGGCCTCGGCGGCTTCAGGGAGATCGGCGAACAGTTCCATCATTTCCGCGCGGCTCTTGAACCGGTGCTCGGGGGTCAAGCGCCGGCGCTGGTGGGCGGAGACGACCGCGCTTTCGGCGACGCAGAGCAGCGCGTCATGGGCTTCATAGTCGGAGGCAAAAGCAAAATAAGGCTCGTTGGTCGCGACCAGCGGCAACCCGAGTCGGTCCGCGAGAGCGATCAGCTCAGGCTCGACCGC